>JAESUF010000110.1 GCA_016763215.1 Flavobacteriaceae bacterium | reverse complement strand
TTTAGCGATTTTTTTAATTCCTCCGATAATAACAATTCCAGCAAAGATGGCCATCACCAAACCAAAGATCCAACCTTGACCGTAAATAAAACTTTGTTCGCCTCCTGTGACATATTCAAATAGTTTAAAGGCTTGATTTACCTGAAACATATTTCCTCCTCCAAAGGAACCTCCAACGCACATAATGGCAAATAAGATGGACAATACTTTGCCAATTTTACCAAATCCTAATTCTTTAAATCCTTTTTTTAAGTAGTACATGGGGCCGCCAAAAACAGTTCCGTTTTCGTCAATCTCTCGATATTTTACTCCCAGTGTACATTCGACGAATTTTGAGGCCATTCCCAAAAGACCAACAACAATCATCCAAAAAGTTGCACCAGCACCACCAATAGAAAGAGCAATGGCCACACCTGCAATATTTCCTAAACCAACAGTGGCAGAAAGGGCAGCGGTTAAGGCCTGGAAATGGGAAACCTCTCCGTTTTCTTTTCCTTTACTCTGATCAATAGCATCTAATTTGTCTACATCATCATGCTTCCCTCTCACAACATTTATTGCTGTGAAAAAACCGCTAAAATTAATGCCCTTAAAATAGAAAGAGAAGTACAACGCGCCACCAACTAAGATGATTAATACCCAAGGAATGGCAATGTTATTTGTGATTGGAATCTCATATAAAATAATATCCGTAAACCAACTCGTAGCACTATGAAATGATTGATTGATTTTTTGATCTAAAGATTGAGTATTGTCTTGCGAAAAAGCAAGGAATGGACTTAAAAGTAACGTAAGTAATATGCCGATTTTTTTCATCTCTCTGGTGCTTTAATTGATTTCGGCTAAATTGGGTAGAGTCAGAGAAACACAAAAGGTTACGCAGTGATGAAACTTGAAAGGTGAGTGCGTACGTATCTGCTTACGTAGTCTTTATGTCTTTTCGAGTGAAAATTTGAAACAAATTTCCTATCATCTTATCCGAAGTCTAGAGAAAAGAAAATTACTTGAAGAGATAAGAATTAGTCGCAAGTGATGGTTGCAAGAGGCAATAGATTGTTCTTGGTAGCATACTCAATTAGCAGTTCTTTACCACCAGCACCAGAGATATTGAGTGCTTTTTTGATTTGATAAATGTGTGTCTGGAAACCATCTAAGCTAATATTCATAGCCTCTGCGATTTCAGGATACGATTTTTTAGCACCACAAATCCCGAGATTTGCTAAGACTTCTTTCTGTCGGTCCGACAATTCAATTGTGGAATCTTTTTTGAGTTGATTGTATTGTTTTTTCTGCTCTAAAACTTCAGATTTCAAATGCTTAATAGTGTCTAAATGACTTTCACTGGCAAGTAATAAATTTTCTTGCTCTTTTTCTAGTCGGTCATTTTTTGCTTTCAGCTTTACAAATTTGGTCTGTTGTTCTTCATTTTCTGAAAGTAATTTCCAACTGTAAAGTAAGATGGTAAATAACAGAATAAATAAAAATTTGAAAGACAATCCAGTGATGACTCCAAGCAGCTTCCATGTTTCGATATTCATCAATTCTGAAGCTTTCTCTATAGGAATAATACGATGTGTGACAGCAATAACAATCAATAAAAACAAGGCAAATGTTGGTAGATACATAAAACGCATTCCACGATTGGTAAAGGCTTTGTTTAGCTCTTGTAATAAAGCAAATGCGACCACTAATGAAATTGGAACATCGATTAGCCAAATGGCATTATTGCTTGAGTTTTCTTGATGATTGCTGTAAAATGATATAAAAAAAACGGATGCTATCATGAATAAGACTCCACCAAAAATTAGAAAAACTTCCTTATTGGTGAATCGTTCTATAATCCGAATAACGAGGTTCCTTTTCCCATGATGTTCTATGGATGGAATCGACATCAGAATGAACAATGAATTGATGAGTGAAAAGAAAACGCCCAAACTAACAATGATTTTGTCTTCGCTAGCGATATCGAAAAAATAAATGAGCAGAATGTTTAACAAAGCACCCAAACCCCAAGAAAAGATTGCGAGTGCAAACCATTTGATTCCTTGAATAGAAGCTGAAGTTTCGTCTCGTTGTTTTTCTTTAAAATAAACACGCTGAATCACAAAGGCTGCAATGATACAGACAATTGCAGTGATATAATAAGAAAGGGTTGTTAGCATGGTTGAATTCTAATGCTGCTCAATTTACGGAAAGTTTTTGACCCTTGCTGACTAATATGTCACCCTGAGCTTGATGAAGGGTAATTAACTCTTTATTGAATATGAATTTAGGAACTTTAACCGTCTTCGATAAGCTCAAGCCAGCACAAAATTAGTTTATCTGAACATGAATATGATCATCATGGCGTACAGCGCCACAACCATGAAATCTGATTTTTGAACTCGTTAAACTCATTCGCTTTTTTTTAGATGAGGTTCAATAAATACTTTTTGAACAGCAGAATTTTCAACAATAAATTCTACAAGTTTTTTAGTCGCCTTTTGATTAAAACTGATTTCTTTATTGTTACTGCCTAATGTTAAATATTTCGGATAATCGTATTGCCAATTTCCATTGTTTTTACAGATTTCAGTTTGATTAAATTCTTGTTCAGTTGGCGATACAAAAACACCATAACCGATATTGGATGGTTTTAGATTTGATACTTTTCCGTTTTTATCATTATATATGAAAGAAAGGTCTATCTTTTTTCCGTCATTATGGCTTAAGTGTGGAAGCAAAGGAAATCCGTCAAAAAAAGGAAAGTTTGCATCAAGGTAGATGATTTTAATTTCTGGGTATTCTTTATTCATCCGTAAAGAAACATCTGTTAAAACTGAATGCATTTTTGGGGTTACATAATTCCGGTTGAAAAGCTTCGTGAAAAAAGAATGGCTTTCTATTCTGTAGGTCTCTTCGATCTTTTTCCTTCCAAAAAGAGGAGCAAGGTTTGGTATTAATAAGAATGTACTAATTGAATATAGCAATATAAAAACACCTAGTCTTTTGAGTTTAAAATAGTCCTTTCTTCTCTTAATAATGATTATGGTTAATAGATAAATAATTCCTCCAACCTGAGTTACGATTGTAAGAAATATGAAGATAAGAAAGTGAATTATTCTACGAATCAAAATAGTTCTGTTGTTTATAGCAATATCTATTTTCAGATTAAGCATTTGACAATTCAAACAATGTGATTTCTGGTCTTACATTAAATCTTACTTGCCATAAATGACCTAAAGCTCTATTGATGTATAATGTTCTTCCATCTTCTAAAGGGATTTTTCCAGAAGAATATTTCTTGTTTTTTACAGGTAAAACTGGAGGAGGGAGAAAAGGA
>JAESUF010000109.1 GCA_016763215.1 Flavobacteriaceae bacterium | reverse complement strand
TTTTTTTATGAATTTCAATTTTTCAAAAGCAAGCTTTTAAATTTCACTCATAAAAAAACCTCTTGATTTCTCAAGAGGTTTTCGTTTTAGCGGGAACTGGACTCGAACCAGTGACCTTCGGGTTATGAGCCCGACGAGCTACCTACTGCTCTATCCCGCGATTTGGACTGCAAAGATACTACTAAATCTTAGCACCAACCAAACAATCTCTACTATTTTATTGAAAAAAAGACAATCTCCTGATGAACAACTTTCTATATTTTAAAATCGTCCGAAGCAAAAAACATTTTATCTTTGCATCATGACACACAAAGCAGGATTTGTAAACATAATCGGGAATCCTAATGTGGGAAAATCCACATTGATGAATGCTTTGGTTGGCGAGAAGCTTTCTATTATCACTTCAAAAGCTCAAACCACCAGACATCGTATTCTAGGAATTGTTAATGAAGAGGATTATCAGATTATTTTTTCTGATACTCCAGGGATTATCAAACCCGCCTATCAATTACAAGAATCTATGATGGATTTTGTAAAATCTGCCTTTGATGATGCTGATGTACTCATCTATATGGTAGAAGTAGGAGAAAAAGAATTAAAAAATGAAGCTTTCTTCCATAGAATCATCAATAGTAAAATTCCTGTCATCTTACTCCTAAACAAGATTGACAAGTCAACTCCAGAAATAGTAGATGAAAAGATTGCCTATTGGAGGGAGAAAGTTCCAAATTCTTTTGTCTATGTTATTTCAGCTTTGGAGAAATTCAATGTAGAATCTGTATTCGCTAAAATTATTGAATTGCTACCTGAAGCTCCACCTTTTTATCCGAAAGATCAGCTCACTGACAAACCTGAGCGGTTTTTTGTAAACGAAGCTATTCGAGAGAAAATTTTAAAACACTATAAAAAAGAGATTCCTTATTCTGTAGAAGTAGAAACAGAAGATTTTGTAGAAGAAGAGAATATCATTAAAATACGTTCTGTTATCATGGTAGAACGAGACACCCAAAAAGGAATTATTATTGGTCACAAAGGATCTGCCATTAAGCGTGTTGGAGCAGAAGCCAGAAAAGATTTAGAGCGTTTCTTCGGGAAAAAGATATTCATAGAACTCTATGTTAAAGTGAACAAAAATTGGAGATCTAATGATCGAGAGTTGAAACGCTTTGGTTACAACCAAAAATGATTGTAAACAATCTTTAATCTTCTAGCTAGTCCACTGCAAAATAGTATCTTTGCCGAAAATTTAGTACCATGAGTAGTATTGTTGCCATTGTAGGAAGACCTAATGTTGGGAAATCGACACTTTTTAATCGTTTAGTACAACGAAGAGAGGCTATTGTTGATTCTGTGAGTGGAGTTACACGTGATAGACACTACGGAAAATCGGACTGGAATGGAAAAGAATTCTCTGTAATTGACACAGGTGGGTATGTAGTAGGGTCTGATGATATTTTTGAAGAAGAAATCAGAAAACAAGTCCAACTAGCTATTGAAGAATCGGACATTATTATTTTTCTTGTTGATGTAGAACAGGGAATTACTCCAATGGATGCTGAAGTAGCAAAACTTTTACGAAAAGTAAAGAAGCCTATTTTTCTTACCATAAACAAAGTAGACAATGCTATGAGGGATGCTGATGCTGTTGAATTTTACAATTTAGGCTTAGGCGGTTACCATACAATATCTTCTATTAATGGAAGTGGAACGGGTGACCTCATGGATGCTATTGCAGCTGAAATGCCAAAACCTGAAGAAGTTGATTTAGAAAAAGAAGAATTGCCTCGTTTTGCAGTTGTTGGTCGTCCAAATGCAGGAAAATCATCTTTTATCAATGCATTGATTGGAGAAGAAAGAAATATTGTGACTGACATTGCAGGAACAACAAGAGATTCTATTGACACTAAATACAATCGTTTTGGATTTGATTTCAACCTAGTAGATACTGCTGGGATTAGAAAAAAATCGAAGGTAAAAGAAGATTTAGAGTTTTACTCAGTAATGCGTGCAGTACGTACCATTGAATATTCGGATGTTGTTCTCTTAATGGTCGATGCAACACGTGGGTTTGAAAGTCAAGATCAAAATATCTTTTGGCTGGCTGAAAAGAATAAAAAAGGAGTAGTTGTTTTAATTAACAAATGGGATTTGGTTGAAAAAGAAACCAATACCATGCGTGATTTCGAAGCTGAAATTCGCCGCCAAATTGCACCGTTTACAGATGTTCCTATCATTTTCACTTCTGTACTTACAAAACAACGCTTACTTAAAGCCATTGAAACGGCAGTAGAAGTTTTTGAAAATAGAAAACGTCGTATCTCTACAAGCAAGTTCAACGAAACTATGCTTGAGATTATAAAAAACAATCCACCACCTGCAACTAAAGGGAAATTTGTAAAAATTAAGTACTGTATGCAACTGCCTACAAGAACACCTCAGTTTGCATTCTTCTCTAACTTACCACAATATGTAAGAGATCCTTACAAGCGCTATTTAGAGAACCAACTACGAGAACATTACGACTTCACAGGAGTCCCTATCGTCATTTATTTTAGACAAAAGTAGATTTAACACTGTTTAACATTTCTTAAAGATTTCTAACGCTTTTTTTTGCTTTTTTTGTGACAGATTTAAAAAATGGAAGTCTATAGGTTAATTCATTGTTTTAAAAAACTGATATAACTTGCTACAAGAAATAGCCTGTTGAATACATCTGTTTTTTTTACAATCCATACCAAATGTAGATTCGCCACGTATTAAATCCAATATGCAGCAAACACAAAAACAGTAATCAACGCTATGAAATCATTTTTACTCATCTTCTTTCTTTTTTTAAGTGCAACTTTATTTTCTCAATCTAAGTCCTATACGATTGAAGGAATCATTAAATCAAAAAGCGACTCTACATACCTAGAATCTGCTACAATTCATTTAGAGAAGGTAAAAGACAGTTCTGTTGTTACATATACAATTACGGACGAGAAAGGGAAGTTCAAATTAGAAGGAAAATCCTTTGAAAAAGAAATACGCCTCGTGGTTTCTTTTGTTGGGTACAAACCCTATAGCAAAAGGATTATTTTTGACAAAAAATCCTTTCAATTAGGAACCATTGAACTAGAAGCAAATGGGAACTTGTTGGATGAAATTATTGTAAAATCAAGAGCTCCAATTACCATCAAAAAAGACACCTTAGAGTTCAATGTAAAATCTTTTAAAACAAAGAAAGATGCCACTGTTGAAGATCTCCTAAAAAAATTACCTGGAGTAGAAATAGATGCTGAAGGCACCATAACTGTGAACGGTAAAACTGTGAATAAAATTTTAGTGAATGGAAAACCTTTCTTTGGAAACGACCCATCAATCACCACAAAAAATCTTTCAAAAGAAATTATAGAAAAGGTCCAAATCACAGATACCAAAACAAAATCTCAAGCTTTCTCAGGTGAGAAAGGAGATGATGAAAATAAAACCATCAACCTGACCATTAAAAAAGAAAATAACAAGGGCTATTTTGGGCGATTATCAGCTGGAAAAGGAACCGATAATTTATATGAATTTGCGGGAATGGTGAACCGATTTAATAACAATCGTCGTATTAGTATTTTAGGAGGCGGAAACAATTTAAACTCTCCTGGGTTTAGCTTTGGAGGAATTCAAAGAATGTTTGGAGGAGGAGGAAGCTTTGTCTCTGTTAGAAATAGTGGCGGAGGCAGTGGTCTTACAACCTCAAGTAACTTTGGAACGACCTATGCGGATGAATATGGAAAAGGATTTGACGTAAATGGAGACTATTTTTACTCGAGTTCTGAAAACAAAAATGAATCGACACGAAATAGAGAAACCATTTTACCAGACGGAAGCTCTTTTTTCACCAATGCAAGATCCAAAAATAGTAGTGAGAATAAAAACCATCGCGGAAACCTAGATTTTGATATCGAGATAGATTCAACTTTTTTAATTAATATCAGCCCTGATTTCACTTTTAACAAAAGCAGTAGTGTTAGCAATCAGTTTGAAGAATCTTCGGATGCGTCGAATACTATAATTAATAGTTCTATTAGTAATAGTTATAGAGAAGCAACTGCCAACAATTTCAGGAATAGATTAGACATTACTAAGCGATTAAATAGTAAAGGTTCCTTTTTAAAATTTAATATTACCAACCAGATAGATAAAACAGAATCTAACACCACTTTTAATTCTGATTTAGAAATTTTCGGAGCGAATCCCTCAACAGAAATCAGAAATCAAATAGGCGATGAAACAACTTCCTATAATAGTTTAAACAGTAACCTTACGTATCGATATGCTATTGTAGCTAAAAAGTTTTTTATTGATTTCCGATACAATTACCGAAAAGATAAAAGAGTGAATGAACGCAATACGTTTGATATAGATCCAACTACGAGCCAACAAACATTCAATACAGATTTAAGTACCGATTTTACATTTTTCAACACGCGATCTACTCCAAGCATAGATCTTACGTATAGAAAAGACAAATGGTCTCTTAGTTTTGAAACAGGTTATGTAACACGAACTTTAGAAAATAGCGATGCTTTGCGTCCGATTCAAAGTTTAAAAAAGACATTTACTGCATTAGAATTAAGTAGTAATTTTAATTATCGCTTTAGTCCTAAAATGTCATTATATTCTGGGTACAGTCTTAGTAATAGCCCTCCACAATTATCGCAATTACAATCTTTTACAAACATCTCAAATCCTTTAAATACCATTACAGGAAACCCGGCTTTAAAACCTTCCAATAGAAATAGATTGTATTTTGGATTCAACAATTTTGACTTTCAGAAAAGAACAGGGTTCTATGGTCATTTTAGTGGTTCTTTAACCAACAATCAAGTCGTAACTAAGTCTGTAATT
>JAESUF010000108.1 GCA_016763215.1 Flavobacteriaceae bacterium | reverse complement strand
TTGGTATAGGAGAAGCTAAATAACGTACAACAGAATAACGTACATCTTCTGGAGACCAATCAGGATCTTCTTCTTTGCTTGGAGGATCTTTTGCGATAATTGCATTTTTGAAACCTGCAGCTTCAAAAGCAACTTGCCAATCTTCAATTCCTTGTTTGATGTATTTTCTCCAAACTTTTGGAGTTGCTCTATCGATATAATAAACAATTTGTTTTTTAGGTTCAACTAATTCACCTCTTTTAAACTTAGCGATGTCTTCGTCTTTTACCTCTAATCTCCAACGATCTAAATAAACAACAGTTTTACTTTTTTGAGCGTCTAATCCATAATCCGTTTGACCACTAGCAAACCATCCTACTCTTTGGTCGAAATAACGACGTTTCATAGGTACTTCTGGCAATAAGATCATAGAATTACTCATTTCAACAGAAATAAATCCATCTCTAGAAGGAGCTTTACTTGCTAAATATGTTTTTACATGTCTTACTTCAATGTTTTTAGGGTAACTGCTTACTCTACTAATGTAAGAACGATCTTTGTCCATTCTAGATACTCTATATCCAGTTCTTCTGAACTGAGGGAATCCTAAGGCAGCTACATCAGTAGCAAAAAGGTTTGTTGCATCAATTACAACAGCTGTAGTATCTTTATTGTATGCTTTAATTGGGAAAGAGTATAGAATAGGCTCAAAGTTGGAATTTACAACAGCTTCATGTACTGGTAAAATAGTATCTGCAACTACTCTGTGCGAAACAATTCGTAAATAAATTTTCTTTCCAGTTCTTTGCCAACGTAAAACTTGGGTGTTCGTTTTTCCACCACCAAATCCAATTCCGTTTGCTGTTTTGGCAATTCTAGTGACCATTAACATTTCTCTGTCTAATAGGTCATTTGGAATTTCAAAAAGATATTTATCTTCTTTGGAATGTACTTTAAACAGTCCGTCATCCGTTTTCATGTCTTTTTTAACGACATCGTCATAAGGTAAAATAGCCCCTTTTTTCGGTTTCGGTTTCGGCTTAGGTTTCGCTACTTGTTCAGTTTTTCCTTTTTTGTTTTTTTTCTTTTTTTTGCGCTGAGCATCAGCATCTAACGTAAGTCCAAAAACAAATAAAACAACAAGAATTCTTGAGAGTACTTTTTGTGTCATAATGTGTTATTTGTGTAAATTAAGATGCCGAAGTTAGTTATTCTTACAATTAGCTTTTCTTAAAGAAATGTTAAAGAGGAGAGATTGTGTTGAATATTAAACCAATAAGTAACTCATGTTATATATTCAGCCAATAGGTAAACTTTAAATTCAAAGACCGAAATCTAGGGCTAAAAGTTGTTGTTGAATAATTATCATTGTAGACTAAAAACAAATCTGACAATGGTGCTACTCTCCATTGTAGTCTTGTATTGATGCTGAAATTTTCTCTCTGACTGCTATACTGTAAAAAGGTAGCCCAAAAGATATTCTTACTGAAGGTGACATCCAATCTTGGGCCAATTAACCAAATTGAAGCATCTGAATAAGGAGCTGGTAAATCAATTTTATCATAGTTTAATTGGATAGAGCCTGAAAAATAAGGCTGTAACCGAACGGTTATGTTTGCTTGTAAAGAGTATTTATTTCCATTAAAAAATTGTCCTACAGTTGGATTTATTTGATAAGAAACTGTTCTTCTTTGGTCTGACCTATAAGAAGCTCTAAAGCTTGTGAAATAATAGTTTTGATCTCCAGATAGTGGTATAGCACCATCAATTCCCGTAGGGTCAAAGTCATCATACAGGTGTATAAAGCGATTAAGCATTTCAAAGCGCAACTCAGAATTGTCTTTAAAGCTAGCTTGCCATCTGCTTATAATTGCGTAATCGGAATTTTGAAAATCTAACTCTGGTCGCCAAACATATATTGGGGTTATAGAAAAACTGTGCTTTTGTATTTTTCCTTTCTTTGGCCAAAATTTTAGTTCGAACTGAGGGTTTATTTTTAAAATATCAGTTCTTCGTATAAAGCCTAAATCAGAACGAAAATTATCAGCAACAAATACCCCACTTAATCGTATGTTAAATCGTTTATTGTTAAACTGAGTTCTTACACCTGCTGTAACATCATTGGAGCTGATTCCAGGCGAAAACGATTTGTGAAAAAAGTATTTACCAACCCATTTATTGTCGGCAGAAGCTAAGGTATAATCAATTCCTAAAACGCGATTGTATTTGTCTTCGTCTGCTAAGAAATCATACTCTTTTGTCGCTTGTTTGTTAATAAATAATATGCTAATATTAGATCGACTAAACATTTTATGTTGAATAGAAATCACGGAATTGTTAACCGTTGGAATCTCATTGGCTATGTCTTCATCTGTTTGTAAACTTAAAATACCCAAACGTAAATTATTGTTTACTTTTCCACTCAATCGTACTCCTCCAATAATTCTATTTTCAATGCTGTTGCCATTAATATCGGTAGCAATACCAATTCTTCTTGAGAAGAATGGATTGGCATCTCTACTACTACCATAGTCGCTAAAAAGATCGCTATTTTCAATAAAAAATTGTCTTCTTTCTGGTAGGCCAACTTCAAAACGAGTAAGGTTTGTTACCTGTTGATCTACTTCTACTTGAGAAAAATCTGGATTTAAAGTCAGGTCCAAATTCATACTGCTAGCAATCGTAAATTTTGCGTCACCTCCAATTTTCAGATCGCTATCACTTTTATTATTTTCATAATCTTTTGAAGTAATGGTATTGATAAAAGGGATAATAGAAATTGGAGATTTTGACTTCCCTAAAGGTTTTTCAAAAACCATATCTCCCATAAAAGCGAGGTTGAAAATAAACTGATTTTGAGGGATGTTTATCCATGTATTTCTCTCGTTGTCTTGGGTGTCAAAATGATAGCTATTAAACCGCCATTTGGTTTCACCTTCTCTATATTTAAAAGCAGACAAAGGGATTTTCCATTCCAAAATATAATGATGATCATGAATTTTCGATTCGCCAAACCATTTTGTATCCCAAGCACCATTAAACCCTCTTAAATCATTTCCTCCACCTGATAATAAAATTTCACGACGTACACCGTAAGGATTAGAACCAAAAATAAAAGCATTGGTTCCATCATTAAAGGTGTCGAACATTAATGTGATGTTGTCACTTCCTCCAGCTCTAAAATCTCTTCGTAAGGATGGAATGATATATTCTTTCCCTTTGGCATGAACTTTAATTCCAACATACAAATTACGATCGTCAAACATGAATTTAATTTCTGCTTGTCTTTTCGCTTGAGCAGTGTCTGATGGAAAGTATTGAAAGAAATTTGTTGCAGGAATTGCCTTTGTCCATGAAGATTCATCTAAAATTCCATCTACGGTAATCTCTTCGCTAATGTATTTTACCATGACTGTTTTTTTAGTCGTCTGAGAAAAAGTATATATGGGAATAAGAAAAAATAGAAAAAAGATATTTTTCATTAAGAAGGTTGGTTATTTACCCAAAAATACAATAAATAAAAAAGGAACTATAAAAATTATAATTCCTTTAACAGTCTTGCAACAGCTGTTTGGTTTTTTAAACCTTTGTACGCGTGTTTTTTAAGTTTCTAATGTTGGTGCTAATTTCAATTAGCACTGTATTTTTAAGAGTTAGGTATACGAAACAAGAATACTCAACTCTTTTTACATGTGAGATTAAAAGAGGTGGTTTCGTTCCTTTCGTGGTCGAGATATACACTTCTAAAATCATTTTTTGAAACCCAACAGGATCGCTTTTTTTATTTCTATCTAACTATTTAAAAGTTTTAAAAAGCTAGAGAGAAACTAGCAGAGAACCCAGTACTTTCAGGAACAAATCTACAGACACCACCTACGCAAATAAGCCCGCCACGTTGTCTTCCGTAATTTAAAGTAAACCGATGAGCTCCTAAAACATAATTCCCGCCAATGTTGTAATAGTGAATTTGGTCGCTAGAATCGTCGCTTCCGTAATTGTAAATATCATTGATGTAAAACCCTAACTTTGAATTTACACTCAACTCTACTGTTCCTCCTACCCAATTTTGTCTATCATCTTTTGTCCATAAATGCTGTGCTTCAAATCGTAAAACTTTACCCTTTCCTATTTTATAAGTTGATTCTCCAACTAGAATAGTTGCGTTAACCTCTCCAAAAGTTTCCTCTATATATCTTTTGTTGTAATACTGGTCTACTAAATAAAAAATAGAACTCCATTTTTTAGACCATTTTTTACGAACTTCGAAACTGATGTCTGAAAAATATTTTTCTCCTGAACCTAAAAAATCAGTATCATAATTATACGTTGTAAAGTCATAATCACCCTTAAGGCCTGACCAATAAGATGCATTTAGTGCTATTTTAGTTCCGTATTTACCTCCAAGAGAAGATTTCTTTTTAAAGGTGTAAAATAAATCTAGTTGTCCGCCAATTTCACCTGCTTTTGTCAAAGTAACGTCTTGAAACGATATTTGAGGTTGGGCTTGATAAACATAAATATTTGTAAGTAAATAATCATGTTGTTTGGTAAGTGCGGGAACATAATTTATGATATTTTGATTAAATATGTTTCCTGCAGATTCTCTTTCAGAATAGAAGGTCATATTCTCAATCCTACGAAATGTAGCATCTATTCCAAATCCTTTTTTTGCATATCCTAAGTTAAATAAAAGAGCACTTCCAGGCTTATTGTTTCTTACTTGTCCGAAAAGAATAACAGCATCTTTGCTTTTTGAAACATATTCTAACCCTGTGTAAAAGCTGTTTTTAGAGTAATCCAATCGACCAGAAAAAGCAGTTGTTTGCTCGGCATAATTTGGATTAGCTGTTTCTATTGCTTGGTCTCTTCCTACATAACTAAAACCAACAGATAAATAAGAACTTTCCATTTTTAAAAGTGTGGATAGATCTAAAGAAGCATCAAAAGCAGAAATAGCTCCTTTTGAAACATCAAAACCATCTCTTTGTTTTCCATAAAGAGCGGTAATGTTTAGAGATTCTGTTGGGCTGTAATTAACTTTCCCTCCTCTTAAAGCATTGTTGATTCCCAATTGGCGATCTTCCCAAAACCTTAAAATCAATCCGCTACCAAACTGCTCATAGAAATAACCAGCTGTTACTTTAATTTTATCTGAAGAATAACCAGCGTAGTACAGGCCAAGATTTGTTTTGTCAAAGCCAGGAGGGTAATTTAATAAGGCTCCAGGCTCATAGGATTCAGCTTGTACCCCAACAAAAAAATTGGAATAACGATAGTCTATTTTTAGATAATTATTTGATCTAAAGCGGTTGTCCTCAGTAAAATCTCCTGTTTTTTTATCATCTGTATAATATTGAGCGTTAGATTCGAAACCTACAGATAAAAAGCTTTTATCCTGCGAAAAAATAGCGGAACTAAAAATGAATAGAAATGCTGTAAAAAGTATTTTTCTCATAATTAATTAGTTTGCGTTCTTTTTAATGAAATCAAGTAAATCATCTTCATCTCCAGGTGTGTACCCAGAATGTCTGTATATAATTTTACCATCTTTTATGACTATCGTATGAGGAACAGCAGAAATATTTAGAGCTCTTTTAAGCTCTTGATTTTTGTCCAGTAGTATTTTGTATTCCCATTCTTTACCATTTACCATAGGCTTAATTCTTTTTTGAGTTCTTGCATCGTCAACAGAAATAGCAATAAGCTCTACATTAACTTCTTTTTGCCACTCACTATATACTTCATTAATAGCGTCTAATTCATTAATACAAGGAACACACCAGGTGGCCCAAAAGCTAATAATGGTGATTTTATCTTTAGGGATTTCATTTTGAATGTTTACTATTTTCCCTTTAGAGGTTGTGACATTTACATTTGGGATTGTTTTTTGTCCCAGTAAAGATTGACTAATCAGAAGAATAGTGAATAGTACAAGAGGTTTCATTTGGTTATAAGTTTTTAGTTGTTGAACGCAAACATAGCATAAAAAATAGTTAAAATTCCGAGCGTTCAATATATTTTATCAAAAGAAGAGTTGTTTATAAATTAAGTGTCAATACTAAGAATTATTTTAAAGTATTGATATACCTTTAATTAATCAAAAAAAACAACTTTATTTGTGTAATTATAAAATATTATCAACCAACCTTATTACCCTTAAATCATTATGAAACTTTTAAAACTATCAAACTTACTTACAATTTTTACAATTGTCTTTTTATTCGCATGTTCTGGCTCAGGGGAAGATGATCTTCCTGGCGATGGCAATGGCGATAACTCTGGAGGTGGAGGTACACCTATTACTTCAATTACAATAACCTCAGACAAAACGTCAATGATTGAAGGGCAAACAGTAACATTTAATGTAAGTGCAAATACAGGGGCAAGCGTTACCTCTCAATCTATAATTTCTGTAGATGGCACGCCTATTACAGGAAACACTTATACGCCAATGACTACAGGAGATTTATCTGTAATGGCAGCTTATGAAAATTTGACAAGTAGTGCAATTACGATAGCAGTAGACCCTATTGAGTTAACTTCAGTGATCGTTTCTGCGAATACAACTGCTATTTTTATTGGAAGTGATGTAACGTTTACAGCCACTGCCCGATATAATAATGGTACTTCATTCGATAAAACTTCTGAAAGTAGTTTTTATGTAGACAACGCTGTTATCACAGGGAATGAATATACAGGAGCTAATGAAGGAACTGTTGCAGTAAAAGCAACATTTAGTTCAATGACAAGTTCTGATATTAATATTAATATCGTAGACCCAGCAAATCTTCCTACTAGTTTTACTAAAAATGGAGTGGTTGAAGATTTTACTGGAACTTGGTGTGGTTGGTGTCCTAGAGTAACCTATGCATACAGTTTGGTAAAAGCACAAACAGATAAAGTATTTTTTGTAGGTGTGCATACAGGTGATGTAATGCAGAATAGTTTTTCTAGTGCCTTAGATAATGCTTATGGAGTTAATAGTTACCCTACAGCTTATGTTAACAGAACTACCTTGTGGAGCTCTCCTGAAACAAATAATGTTAGTCAGGCAGTAGATGCAGCGCAGGGCACAACAGATGTTGGTTTAGCAATTAATTCATCGTTGAGTGGTACAGCCTTAACAATAGATATTGAAGCTGGATTTTTAGATAGTAAAAGTGATGCGAAAATCGTTGTTTTTGTTTTAGAAGATAAAGTTCAAGCAAATCAAGAGAATTATACTAGTTACTATGGAGGTGTAAGTACAATTGTAAATTACGAACACAATGGAGTCTTGAGATATGCAGCTACGGGTATCTTTGGAGATCCAATTCAATCTACAATAGGAATTCACACGAAGAATTACACTGTTGATTTAGCTAATTATAATGTGAGCGATGTTCAGAATGTTGGAATTATTGTAATGCTAGTAGAGATTGATGGTAGAACAATTTACAATGTGCAGTATGCGAAAATAAATGAGAATAAACCTTTCGATTAAATGTAGGTTATATCTCACAGTACTTCATAAAAAAGGCTCGCAATTGCGAGCCTTTTTTTTATGAAATTATATTTCTTACTCTCCTAAAAAAGGGTATCTATAATCTGTTGGCGTAACAAAGGTTTCTTTAATTAACCTTGGAGAAACCCAACGTAATAAATTTTGTGGAGATCCAGCTTTGTCATTCGTTCCTAAGCTCTTGCTCCACCAAATGGTTGCTGGCCCACAACAGCTCCTGTTGGCTTGTCGTTGATGTAGAAGTTTCCAGCGCAATTTTCTAATGCTTTGGCAGCTTCTGTTACAGCATATCTGTCTCTAGAGAAGACAGCTCCAGTTAATGCGTATTCAGAAGTTGCGTCAACCAATTTTAATGTGTCAGCCCAATCAGCATCCTCATAAATGTATATGGTTACAATAGGTCCGAATAGTTCAGTACACATGGTAGTGTATTTTGGGTCTTTTGCTACGATTACTGTAGGTTCAATAAAATATCCTTTTGATTTATCGTAGTTCCCTCCAGCAAAAACTTCTGCGTCCGCATCTGCTTTTGCTCCATCTATAAAAGAAGCTAGCTTGTCAAAAGAAGCCTCGTGAATTACAGCAGTAATATAATTACCCATGTCTTCAGGAGATCCCATTTTAAAAGATGCGATATCTTCTTTTACATAATTTAATGTTTCTTCAGCCAATGATTTTGGCAGGTATACTCTAGATGCTGCTGAACATTTTTGACCTTGGAATTCAAAAGAACCTCTAATAATTCCTGTAGCTACTTGTTTTGGATTTGCAGAAGGATGTGCAATGATAAAATCTTTACCACCAGTTTCTCCTACAATTTTAGGATAGGTTTTGTAGTTGTGAATATTCTCGCCTATTTTTTTCCAAATCTCTTTAAATACATAGGTAGATCCGGTAAAGTGAATTCCAGCAAAATCTGGACTCGCTAAAACAGTATCTGTAATCATTACAGGATCACCATATACCATGTTAATCACACCATCAGGAAGACCAGCTTCTTTAAAAATATCCATTAAGACTTTTGCAGAGAAGATCTGGTGATCTGAAGGTTTCCAGACAACAGTATTTCCCATCATTGCAGCACTTGCTGGTAAATTTCCTGCAATAGCTGTAAAGTTAAAAGGAGTAATTGCGTATATAAATCCTTCTAATGGACGGTATTCTACACGATTCCATATTCCTTCTGAAGAGTCTGGTTGCTCCTCATAGATTTGGGACATGAATTCTACATTGAAACGTAAGAAATCTATATACTCACAAGCAGCATCAATTTCCGCTTGATGAACAGTTTTAGATTGTGCAATCATCGTAGATGCATTGATCTTAGCTCTATAAGGTCCGGCAACTAATTCCGCAGCTTTTAAGAAGATAGCCGCTCTTTGTTCCCAAGGCATTTGCGACCATGCTTTTCTAGCTTCCAGAGCAGTAGAGATAGCTGTTTCAACATGTGATTTTTCTCCTATGTGATACTGACCAACAATGTGTTGGTGATCGTGTGGAGGAGTCATGTTTCTGGTATTTCCAGTTTTCACTTCTTCAGAACCGATATACATAGGTACATCTACACTTCCGTTGAAATATTCTTTGTATTGTTTAGAGACAGCTTCTCTTTCTGGAGTTCCAGGAGCATATGATTTTACAGGCTCATTGATGGCTGTTGGTACGTGAAAAAAACCTTTTCCCATTTTGTATGTTTTTAATTTGTAATCGACTAATTTTGGAGTCGCGAAGTTACAATTTATTTGTCAGTTTAATACTTGTAAATTGACCTTAGAGATTCTTTTTAAACACTTAATTTATGTGTACTGTTACATATCTTCCTTTAGGTAATGGAGACTTTATTTTGACATCAAATCGAGATGAAAGTCCAATGAGAAAAACAATCCCTCCTCAAAAATATATAGAGAAAGGTGTAGAAATGACCTATCCAAAAGATGAATTGGCTGGAGGAACATGGATTGGGACAAGCAACAAAAACAGGTTAGTTTGCCTATTAAATGGTGGGTTTGAAAAACACCAAAGAGGTTCTTATTATAGAATGAGTAGAGGAGTGGTGGTGAAAGAGATATTGAGTGTTGATGACCCTGTTGGATATACCACTTCATTTGATTTTCATGAAATAGAACCCTTTACGATTGTTTTGGTAGATTGGAATGATCGTTTAACTACCTATGAATTGGTTTGGGATGGAGAAGAGAAACACTTTCAAGAGTTGCCTCAAGAGCCTGTTATTTGGTCTTCCTCTACCTTATATGATTCAGAGACTAAATTACAAAGAAAGCAATGGTTTTCGGATTGGCTTAGAAACCGAGGAGAATTTATGCAAACTGAAATTGTTGCATTTCATAAATCTACAGATTTAGGAACGGAAGGGACAACATTAAAAATGAAAAGACCTTTTGTTGAAACGGTAAGTATTACGTCTGTGATGAGGGGTCAAGAAGAAGTTTCAATTCAGTATGATGATTTGGTAAACAATGCTAGAAAATTTCTTTAATTTCTAAATTTAGAAAAAGGCAAAAGACACAAGGCCTACAATGGATATTCCAATGAAAGCTAAGAACATATAAACCATGTTAATTAGAATAAATTTCATGAAGGTTTTAAAATAGCCTTGTTGATAAAATTTCCGCATGGCAATGAGTAAGTAAATTAAGAAAAGTACCACAAAGATCCATTCCTGTACATCTTTTACGAAAAAATTGATGAGTAAGAACAGTGTTAGTAGTAAGAAGAAAACCGTTTGTGTATGGAAAACAAAAATCAAATGTTCTACATAAGTAAACCTTCTTCTAATATAGAAAAACTTTAAAGACAACGTGAATATAGGAAGCAAGATGAATAAAGAAATAGAAGCATAAGAAATCATTTCTTGCACAAATCTCTCTTTACTTTCATCATCTTTCATAAATGAGTTTGCTACTTTACTACGACTGTAAAAGAATCTATTGGTGAAGTTTTTTTTGTAACCAAGACTATCTAATGCTTCATCGATAGCCATTTCAGGGTGTGTCCTCTGGAAACGTATGAATTTGTCAAGTCGGGTACTTCCTCCAAAAGAAATGTTAGCAGCGTTGTTTCCTATGCTTAATGAATCTCTTTTTATCCCTTTTCCTATCTCATCTACAATTCTTTTTCTGCTTAAAGAGTCTATAGGAATGAATGAATCTTTTAATTGTTGATTAACTGTCTTTTTCAGAGAGTCAATGTTAATTTTTTGTGGGTCTGAGAGCGTAGTTGAAATATTTGTTTTCTTTGATTTCCCTTCACTTAATTCAGTAATTCTATTGTAGCCATCTATCATCCCAAAGATTAAGAAAAATAAGATTGATGCTGTTAAATAAAACTGAAAAGGATTGGAATAACGGACTCTTTTTCCATCAATAAAATCTCTTGAAACTTTTCCTGGCTTTATAATAAGAGGGATTAAAGTGTTCCAGAATTTAGCATCCCAAGAAACAAATCCATTAAAAACTTCTGCAATAAAACTTTTAAATGTAATTGTTTTTCCTTTATTTTTTTGTCCACAATCTGGACAGAATTTTTCATGACCTGAAAAAGGGTGCCTACAATTGAGGCATTCTGGCTCTTTAGGTAAGGATAGTTTTCGAGACTTATTTCTTTTCGTTAGTTTAATGATACTGGAGTTGAAAGTTGAAACGTTGGTATGACTACATTAAATTGCTCTTGAGAGTCAAAACTAATCATTTTAAAGTAACCACACATAGCTCCTATAGTAGAAAATAAAAAACAACCCGATTTGTATGTGTAAGTATCGTGAGGTTCTAATACAGGTGTTTGTCCTACAACCCCTTCTCCTTCAACAATTTCAGTGGCGTTTAATGAGTCAAGAATTCTCCAATGACGATCCGTTAATTTCACGGTATCTGGAGATTTGTTTTCTATTGTAATATAATAGCTGAAATTATGGTATTCGTGGTAGTTCCTGTATAAAGTACCATCGTATGATGTCTTTACAGAGATTTTAATACCTTTTGTGATTTGCTGAACCATATTAGCTAATTTAGAGATTTTGTCTGAAAGTTCCAAAGGGTCAAACTTATAAATGTAAAACCTAAAAATGTAAAATGTAAAGGTTCGAAAAATTGAAAAGTATTTTTCTCCCTATATCTAACATTATCTTTCTCCTTCGAATCGTATGGACCCTACACCAATCGCTCGGTCAAAGAGAGATCCAAAAGGTTTGAAATAGACAATTACAGTGTATTCATTTTCAGTTTTAGAGAAATCCCCTCTAATTGCTGATTCTGAAATAAAACCATCTGAAGTTTTGGTAACAAAAGTATAATTGTAAAACCCTTGTT
>JAESUF010000107.1 GCA_016763215.1 Flavobacteriaceae bacterium | reverse complement strand
GATAATACAGCTGCGGTACAACTCATATCTCCAACTGTTCTAAACCGAACCTCTCTTTCTACTACTATTTCATTTTCTTCTCTAAAGACCACTGCATCTTCTGCAGACCAAATCAATCCATCTCTTAAGAATGTGGGTCTTTTGTGTGCAAAATAAATGGAAGGAATTTCGATCTCTTCTTTTTTGATATATGCCCAAACATCTAACTCTGTCCAGTTAGAGATTGGAAAAACACGAACATTCTGACCTAGTTCAATTTTTCCATTTAACATATCAAATACTTCTGGGCGCTGATTTTTCTCATCCCATTGTCCAAAATCGTCTCTTACAGAAAAAATACGTTCTTTCGCTCTTGCTTTTTCTTCATCACGTCTAGCACCACCAATACAAGCATCAAAACCAAACTCTTCTATTGCATCCAATAACGTTTCTGTTTGCAACATGTTTCTACTTGCGTATCTTCCTGTTTCTTCTTTTACCTTGCCATTGTCAATATTGTCTTGTACATTTCTTACAATCAATTCAACGCCTAATTCTTTCGTCAATCGATCTCTAAACTCGATCGTTTCAGGGAAGTTATGACCAGTATCAACATGCAACAATGGAAATGGAATTTTAGCAGGAAAAAATGCTTTTTGAGCAAGTCGTACCAACGTAATACTATCTTTTCCTCCAGAAAATAATAGTACTGGTTTTTCAAATTGTGCGACTACTTCCCTAAATATATATATTGCTTCGCTTTCTAAAGCGTTTACTTGTAGTGTACTCATTTTTCTTTTCAAATTAATTGTGTAAACCACATTCTCTAGTACTCTCAACTTTTGTTGGGTCGAAATAAATAAATTCGTTTGGCAAATTATTTTCTCTTAAATACCCATCTAATTCTTTATCTGACCAGTGGTAAAACGGACTTACTTTTAAGACCCCATCTTTGTTTCTGGAAACAATATCAATCGTATCTCTAAAGGCAGTTTGACCTTTCCTAAGGTTTGTAAACCAAACATCAGGTTTGTGCTCCTCCATTGCTCTTCTAAATGGTTCCAATTTTACTTGGTCCGTAAAAACGTTGTGCTTTGGATCATCAATCGTAGGTATTCCTAAGAAAATATTTCTATGTGCTACCGTTTGTTTTGGAACATAGGCATGAATGTTCAAGTCTAATTTTTTGATCAGTTTTTCTGCATGTCTATAGGTTTGTGGTGTATTATACCCTGTATCACACCAAATAATTTTTACATCGTTTTTCTCTGAACTTACAGTATGTAAAATAGCGCTTTCATAAGGTCTAAAATTAGTAGTCACCAAAGGGTTCCTTGCTACAGACAAGGCCCATCGTATGATTTCTTGTGGTCTTGCATTCTTAAACTTACGATTGATTTGTTCGATGGTAATTTCTACAGTGTTCATTTTTTTCCCCATTTAATTGTGTCCCATACTCTTTCATGAAAGAAATAGAGTACCATTTTTGTCAATAATTCAATGCTTCCTATTGAAAAAGCGATAGAAGTTTGCCCTGTAACTAGCCATGAGATTAATATGGTATCTATCGTACCAATTATTCTCCAACTCATTGATTTTACAATACTTCTGGCTGGTTTTTCGGAAAGCTTATCTTCTATATAACCTCTTTTTTTATTTACTACTTGTTCTATGATCATTTTAAAAACTATTACCCTATCGGACTACTAGGGATTATGTGCAAATGTAACCTTTCATCCTAAACAAGAAAGGTTTTTATAAAATTTTAACTATTCAGTAATTTTCTTTTGATTTTAAACTAAATCGGCAAGTGTATTGTTGCGTAATATCTGTAAAGTATTGTCTCTTACTTGAATCATTAACTTATGAACTGAACAAGATTCTTCATCTGGACAATCGTCACATTTCTCATAATAATTCAAACTTACACAAGGAATCATTGCTATTGGACCTTCTAAGGTTCTAATGATGTCTGTCATTTTAATCTCTGAGGCTTCTTTTAGCAAATAGTATCCGCCGCCTTTTCCTTTCTTGGCTCCTAAAAAACCCGATTTACGTAAGGCGAGTAATATGCTTTCTAAAAATTTATGAGATATGTTTTCATTCTCAGCTATGGTCCCTACTTGTACTGGAGAATTCTCTTCTCGCCGTGCAATGTAAGTCATTGCTTTGATTCCATATTTTGTTCTCTTTGAAAGCATTTCGCAAAAATACACTTTTTATTCGGCTGTTAATTTTTCAGCGCTTGGTTTATATCATCTATTATATCATCTACATGTTCTAGACCAACAGAACACCGTATCAATCCGTCTGTAATTCCCACTTCCAAACGGTCTTCTTCTTTTAACTTACTGTGAGTTGTAGAGGCTGGATGTGTGACTATGGTTCTGGTATCACCTAAATTTGCAGATAATGAACATACTTTAATCCTGTTTAAAAAATTTCGCCCTGCTTCTACTCCTCCTTTCACTTCAAAAGCAACAATGTTCCCGCCTAACTTCATTTGTTTTTTTGCAATTTCAACCTGTGGATACGATGGCAGAAATGGATACTTCACCAAAGTAACATTCGGATGATTCTCTAAAAACTCAGCAACTTTCAATGCATTTTCACAGTGCCTCTCTACTCGTATTGCCAAAGTTTCCAAACTCTTTGATAAAACCCAAGCATTAAAGGGTGACATTGCTGGGCCTGTGTTTCTAGAAAACAAATAAATTTCTCGAATCAATTCTTTTTCTCCAACGGTAACTCCACCTAAAACTCGGCCTTGTCCGTCCATTAATTTAGTTGCAGAATGAATTACTAGATCGGCACCAAACTGAATTGGATTCTGCAAATAAGGTGTTGCAAAACAATTGTCAATTACCAATAACAATCCGTGCTTTTTCGCAATGGTTCCCAACCGTTCTAAATCTAAAATATCTACTGCTGGATTGGTAGGAGTTTCTGCATATAAAATTCGTGTATTTGGTTGAATCAAGCTCTCTATCTCATCAATCTCATTCGATTTAAAATAACTTGTCTTAATATTCCATTTTGGAAAAT
>JAESUF010000106.1 GCA_016763215.1 Flavobacteriaceae bacterium | reverse complement strand
TACCAATAAAGTGTACTAATTTGGTGTTTTCATCTTTCCAATAATCCTCCCAGTTTTTTCCTTCTCTCTCTGCCCACTCTTTGGTCGCAGAAATATATCCAACAGGTGCATCAAACCATACATACAATACTTTTCCTTCTCCTCCTTTTACAGGAACAGGAATTCCCCAGTCTAAATCTCTTGTCACAGCTCTTGGTCGCAATCCATCTTCTACCCAAGATTTTACTTGACCGTATACATTTGGTTTCCAGTCTTTTTTATGGCCTTTAAGAATCCACTCGCGTAAAAAAGCTTCGTGTTTAACTAAAGGTAAAAACCAGTGCTTGGTTTCTTTAACGGTTGGAACATTTCCAGTAATGGCTGATTTTGGATTGATTAAATCCGTCGCATTATGGCTAGTTCCACAGTTTTCACATTGATCTCCATAACTTTCCTCAAATCCACATTTAGGGCAGGTTCCCAAAACAAAACGATCTGCTAAAAACTGATTGGCTTCAGCATCGTATAACTGTTCCGTGACTTCTTCTATAAACTCGCCTTTTTCATATAAGTTTACAAAGAATTCTGAAGCTGTTTTATGATGAATTTCTGCTGAAGTACGAGAATAATTGTCAAAAGAAATTCCAAAGTCTTGAAAAGATTGCTTGATAATTCCATGATACTTATCGATGATATCTTGAGGAGAAACCCCTTCTTTTTTAGCGCGCATTGGTATTGCAACACCGTGTTCATCACTTCCACAAATGTAAGCAACATCATTTCCAGTTAACCGTAAATATCGAGCGTAAATATCAGCAGGAACATATACTCCTGCCAAATGACCAATATGAATTGGACCGTTGGTATAGGGTAACGCAGCTGTAATTGTATATCGTTTTGAAGAACTCATGTAAATTTTTCGTTTTTGGTCGAATTTTTGATTGACAAAAGTACAAAAAGCAACTCGAACAATTTTTAAGATAGTAAAAAGAAACAGTCATTGTCTTTTAACCTTGATTTTGTTAGTTTTTGACTTTTCGTTTACTAAAAAAGGCAGTGCATGACTGTTTGAAACCAATGAAAATGGATACATTTACAAAAAGCATTCTTATGAAGAAACGAATTCAATTCGTATCTGTAGCCTTACTTCTTATCTCTTTTTTGTCTGTGAATGGGCAAGTACAGAATGATTCAATTTCAAAACCTATGAAATTAACACAGCCCAAACCTTTACAACAAGGGGACTCTATTATAATAGTAGCTCCAGCAGGAATACTAAAAAACAAAAAAAACAGTATTGAAAAGGCAAAAAAACTAGCTGAAAGCTGGGGGTTGAAAGTGCTCATTGGCGAACATGTGTTTCGCCAAAATAATCATTTTGCAGGAACAGATAAAGAAAGAGCAAACGACTTGCAAAAAGCATTAGATAACCCCAATATCAAGGCTATTTGGGGAGCAAGAGGGGGTTACGGAAGTGTTCGAATTTTAGATGCATTAGACTTTACAAAATTTAAAGAGAATCCGAAGTGGATCGTTGGATATTCAGATATTACGGCTATTCATAGTCATGTCCATAATTTTGGTATTGAGACCATTCATGGAATGATGGGAACAAGCATGCAATTTGATGAAGAGGAAAGTAAACAAAGTATCACAACCTTAAAAAAAGCCTTATTTGGAGAAGCGTTGAGTTATGAAATTCCGTCGTCTAAGCATAATAAAACAGGAACTGCAGAAGGAGAGCTGGTAGGGGGGAATTTAACCTTACTATTAACAATGTTAGGAAGTGAGAGTTCAATAGACACAGAGGGGAAAATTTTATTTATTGAAGAAATAGGAGAATATAAATACCACATTGATCGAATGCTACAAAGCTTAAAAAGAGCAGGCTATTTTAAAAAGTGTAAGGGGTTAATTATCGGAAATATGAGCAATATTAAAAAGAACACAACTGCTTGGGGAAGTTCTATTGAAGAACTCATTTTAGATGTCGTTTCTGAATACGATTTCCCGGTATTGTTTGATTTTCCTGCGGGGCATGAAGTTGATAATAGAGCGTTGATTTTAGGAAGAACCATTCAATTGAAAATAGAGACAATAACATCTAAAGTTATTTTTAAATGAATTCCAAAGAGCATTGGATTGTAGAATTTGCCTCTTTTGTTTGGGGGTTACCATTGTTAATCTTATTAATTGGAGGCGGACTGTATTTACTAATTCGTTCTAAATTTTTACCCTTTCGGTATTTTGGACATGCTATCCAAGTACTACGAGGGAAGTATGATGACCCTAACGATCCGGGACAGATTAGCCATTTTCAAGCCTTAACTACCGCCCTATCTGCTACTGTTGGAATGGGGAATATATCCGGGGTGGCAATAGCAATTGCTATTGGTGGGCCAGGGGCAATCTTTTGGATGTGGATGAGTGCCGTTGTAGGAATGGCAACAAAATTTTTCACATCTTCTTTAGCGATTATGTATCGTGGAAAAGATTCTGAAGGAATTATTCAAGGAGGACCTATGTATTTTATTACAGAAGGATTGGGAAAGAAATGGAAACCTCTAGCAATCTTTTTTAGTTTGTGTGCGATGATAGGAGCCTTGCCTGTTTTTAATGTAAATCAATTAACGCAGGCAATTAATGATATTCTATTAAAACCGAATGGAGTTGTAGTAAATGATTATACAAATTTAGGAATTGGAGTCTTTTTGGCAATTATCACCTCAATGGTTGTTTTAGGCGGATTGAAACGTATTGGAAAAGTAACCTCAAGAATGGTTCCATCAATGATCTTACTTTATTTTGTACTAGTTGTTATTATCTTGGTCATTCATATTGATGTTGTTCCAAAATACTTTGGAATGATTTTTACCGATGCCTTTTCTGCCGATTTTATAAAACCTGATGCCTTTTTTGGAGGTACTTTAGGAGCATTAATAATTTTGGGAATCCGAAGAGGTGCTTTTTCTAATGAAGCAGGAATTGGAACAGCTCCCATGGCACATGGCGCAGCAAAAACATCGGAACCTGTACGTGAAGGTTTGGTTGCTATGTTAGGGCCATTTATAGACACAATTGTTGTTTGTACACTAACAGCTTTGGCTATTTTGGTTACCGGCGTTTGGCAAACCTCAGATGCCAATGGTGTGACTTTAACTGCTACTGCATTTGGAAATGCGATGCCAGGCGTTGGAAAATATTTACTACTAATTTGCGTTGCTATTTTTAGTATTTCTTCCTTATTTTCTTATTCTTATTATGGAACCAAATCCTTGTCTTTTTTAATTGGAGCGAAACATAAGAAATACTATAATATTTTTTATATAACGAGTATTCTTTTAGGTGCAACTACAAGCTTAAAAGTAATGTTAGGGTTAATTGATAGTGCTTTTGCATTGATGGCAATTCCAACGATGATTGCCACTATTATTATGGCGCCTAGAGTAATGAAAGAAGCTAAAAAATATATTGCTAAGATGAAAGAAGAAAAAGAATGACATGGCAGAACACTATGAATTAGGAAAAGAAGGGGAGCAACTTGCTACAAATTATTTGATTGAAAAGGGCTATGAAATTTTAGAGAAAAATTGGCGATATCTAAAAGCAGAAATCGATATAATTGCTCGAAAAGAAACCATATTGGCAATAGTCGAAGTCAAAACCAGGTCGACCAATGAATTTGGAAACCCACAAGATTTTGTAACCGAAAAGAAGATTAAATTACTAGTTGGCGCAGCCAATGAATATGTTACTCGGCGCGATTTAGATGTTGAGGTGCGATTTGATATTATTGCCATTACAAAAACAACATCAAGTCTAGAGATAGCGCATCTAGAAGATGCTTTTTTCTATTTTTAATTCAATTGATTTAAAATCATTTTCAAATCTTCTAACGTTTCTGGGTTTGCAATAATTTTCTTGTCAGAGTTTAACACAAAATAAGTAGGTGTAGACGCTATTTGATAAGTTCTTGCGGTCGTGTTTTCCCATTTGTTTAAACCTATCACGTGACGCCACCCAGACAGTGTTTTCTGGTAGTTTTTCCATACAGTGTCTGAAGTTTCCATAGCAAAAGCAATCACCTTAGTATTTATTTTCCCTTTTAAAAGCTCATAAATTTGAGGAACCTCTCTAAGGCAATGAGAACATTCTGTACTGTAAAAAAGTAATAAATAACTTTGCCCATCTTTTAAACCAGAAAGGCTGTGTTTTTTACCATTTTCTTCCCATGAAAAATCAGGAGCAATTCTACCAATAGCAATAGCCATTTCTTTTTGGATTCTTTTTTTGAATTCTGCATTTTGATTCTCTTTTGGAAGTTTATCAAAATGATTTAAAAACAAATGATCTACAACAGCGGCATTTTTAATCGATGAAAATTGTGAGATCAAAAATTGAATTACGTCCGATTTAAATTTAAGATCGGTTACTTTATGAATACTTGCATCCACTGCTTTTTTATACAATGTTTCCTGCCTATCTGGATCTTGAGAATAGTGCATGTAAAAAACATAGTCTGCAATTCTATCAATTAAAAAAGAGGAGTTGTATAAATGCTTGTTAGAGAAATTAATCTTATCATAAAAATGTGTAGTAACTCCCGTTAGGTATTCCTGTGCGTTCTTTACAATACTAGGAGCATTATACCTTTCTGTTGCATTGATGAAATAATGCACTAAGGTTCCTTTAGATTTATTTGCGTAACTAGTTTGAACTTTATTGGTTGTTAAAATGGCTTTTTTATAGGCAGTTTCACTTGATTTTGAAGGAGTCTTTAAGTAAGCAGTTTGTAAAGAATCAACTTTGTGTTGCGCCAACGAAATATCATTTAGGAAATTCTGATATAGTTGGTTTTCCTTTGATTTTGAAAAAATAGTTGTTGCATCTTTATCTTCTGGGTTAAAACTAAATTCAACTTCTTCTTTATTGTAAAGAAAATCGATATATCCATTCTGCTTCATGTCATACGTAATTCTATACGCACCTGGTTTTGCATCTGCAGGCATTTCAAAAATAAAAGTTCCAACAGTTACGTTTTTACCATTGACTGGCTTTAGCTCTTTTTTAATTGTGGTATTCTTTACAAATATCTGCCTAGCTCCTTCAACTTTATAAAGAAGCACCCATGTGTATTTTTTTACTGGATGTATGGTTCCCTTAACAGAATACTGTGCTTGCATTGATAAACTAATAAAAAGGAATAAAATCAGAACTTTTTTCATGAATCTTAGATTTAAAGAAAGCTTCCCAAGAAGCATACCAAAATTACAGTTTCTTACTTAAAATATGTACTTTGGTAAGAAATAAATCGAAAACATGAGCTTTCAAGATAAAGTAGTTTGGATTACTGGAGCTTCTTCAGGAATTGGAAAAGGATTGACTTTAGAGTTATCAAACCAAAATGCTTTGCTAATTATTTCTGCACGAAATAAAAAGGCATTGGAATCTGTAAAAGAAGCATGTAAAAACCCTAAGAACGTGAATGTGTTGCCTTTGGATTTAGAAAATTATGAGAATTTTAATGGAATAGCGAAAGAAGCAATTTCTTGGTATGGAAGGATTGATATTTTTGTGAACAATGGAGGGATTAGTCAACGGTCTTTTGCAAAAGATACGTTGGTAGCTATAGACAAGCGAATTATGGAAATTAATTATACAGGGACTGTTGCTTTAACCAAAGCTGTACTACCACATTTTTTAGAAAGAAAACAAGGGCATTTTGTAGTAACAACGAGTATTGTGGGTAAAATAGGAACTCCATTACGTTCTACCTATGCGGCATCTAAGCACGCATTGCATGGTTTTTTCGATAGCTTGAGAGCTGAAGTTTATAACGACAAGATTGATGTAACGTTAATTTGCCCGGGATATGTAACCACCAATGTTTCTATGAATGCGTTGCTAGGAGATGGAACTCCACAACAGACAATGGATAAGGCAACGGCGAATGGGATCAGTCCAGATCGATTTGCAAAATTGATGGCCAAAGCGATTAAAAATAAAAAAGAGGAAGTCTATATCGCAGGATTCAAAGAAAAACTAGGAGTCTATGTAAAAAGATGGTTTCCAAAACTATTTTCTGTGATGGTGAGAAAATTAAGCGTGACTTAAATTTTATTATTATAACTGGGGTTAAAGAGTCAAGTTATCAATCAAAATACCCTGAATCATCGAAGTAATTGATGATGGCTTCTTTCATTAATACGGTTTGCTCACCACCTTTTAAGTTTGGTAATTCAGTAAGTGTTTTATAATGTGGCCATCCGTCATCGTCAAAATAATCGAACTCATAATACCCATATGGTTCCAACAATTTACAGATGGCGATATGCATCAAGTTTACTTTTTCGTCTTTTTTGAAACGCCTTTTTCCCTGACCTAATTCTTGTACACCAATCAAGTAGATAATTCCATCAAGATTTAACATCTCTCCATCCGAAAACTGATTTGTTAATTCAGAGACCAAGAAGTCCCATTTTTCTTTCAGATTTGTATCTTTTTCCATTCGTTTAATTCTGCAACAAAGGTATGAGATTTTACCTACTTTTGTTACGATGATTTTATAAAAGGTTTTCGTAAAAACAGACTTCGCCTCTTCTTCAAAAAGAAGGCTTATAATCAAATAAGTATATCAAAAATAAAACAGTGAGACTGTCAAAAAAACTAGAAGATAAATTAGAGAAACGAAGAAAGAATGAGTCGCTTCGAAAACTCAGAGAACCACAAAAAGGAGTTGATTTTTCTTCCAATGATTATTTAGGAATCTCGAATTCTCAAAGCGTTTTTAATGCAACACATGCCTATTTAACAGAGAGAAATATTTTTCAAAATGGAGCAACGGGATCTCGATTAATTTCAGGAAACCACCCTTTGTATAAAACAACGGAAGATTTTTTATGCACATTTCATCAATCAAAATCTGCTTTAATCTTCAATTCAGGATATGATGCGAATGTTGGTTTTTTCTCTTCAGTTCCACAAAGAGGAGATGTTATTCTCTATGATGAGTATGCACATGCCTCCATTCGAGATGGGTTATCGTTAAGTAAAGCCAAATCATATAAATTTAAACACAATGACTTAAAAGACCTTGAATCTCTGCTCGAGCGCAGTCGAGAGGTTTTTAATGCATCAGAAATTTACATCGTTACTGAATCCGTTTTTTCCATGGATGGAGATTCACCAGATTTAATCAAAATGAGTGCCTTGATAAAGTCAAGAAAAGCATACTTAATTGTAGATGAGGCACGTGCTGTTGGGGTTTTTGGAAATGATGGACGTGGAATGGTTCAAGAGCTTGGATTGGAAGATGCCATTTTTGCCAGAATTATCACATTCGGAAAAGCAATGGGGTGTCATGGAGCAGCGATTTTAGGAAGTAAAGAATTGAAAGAATATTTAGTAAATTTTGCTCGTAGTTTTATGTACACAACAGGACTACCTCCTCATTTATTGGCAACAGTTTTACAGAGTTATAAGGAAATAAAATCTTCCAACCGTCAAATAAAATTACAAGAGAATATTCAATTTTTCTCCGAAGAAGTAAAACGGTTAGTGTTAGAAAAGATCTTTATTGAAAGCAACTCTTCGATACATTGCTGTCTTGTTTCCGGAAATAAGAAGGTTAAAAAAATAGCGGGTCAATTACAAGAAAAAGGTTTTGAAGTGAAACCTATTTTATCGCCTACAGTTCCTGAAGGAGAAGAGCGGATTCGTTTTTGTTTGCACTCCTACAATTCCAGAGAAGAAATCACCAATGTATTAGAGACACTTCGTATTTTTGTGGTGTAATCCTAAACTTGTTTTAGGGTCACAATCTGTTTTTAAACAATGTAATTGGTTCTTGTAAAGAAGTCTTTAATGAATAATGATTATCAAGTTTTAGCTGTTTTTGAATTTTCAACAGCAGCACATATGGTAAGATCTAAGTTAAATTCTGAGGGCGTTAGAACAATGTTGACGGATGAAAGAACAGTTGATTCAGACCCTCTTGTTAGTCAAGCCATTGGAGGAGTCAAATTGTTGGTTTATCAAGAAGACATAGAGAAAGCAGTGACAATTTATAATGAAATTAGAGCGTATCAGAAAAATGAAAATGGAGAAGCTTTGTGCTGTGAAACTTGTGGTTCAAATCAGATATTAATAGCTCCACTAAGAAGGAAAAATATATTCTTCATGTTGTTTCCTTTTTTTGAAAGTAGAAGATATATATGTAACAAATGCAAAACAATTTTTTAGATGTCTAAAAAATACTTTATTACAGGAATTTCCACAGAGGTAGGGAAAACAATTGTATCAGCGATTATCACTGAAGCTTTGGAAGCCGATTATTGGAAGCCGATTCAAGCGGGAGATTTAGAGTCTTCCGATACCCATAAAGTGGAGCGTTTGGTTTCAAATTCCAAATCAATTTTTCATCCAAATTCTTATGCGTTACAAACGCCTATGAGTCCACACGCATCTGCAGAAATTGATGGAGTTCAGATTGATATTCAGAAAATTAAAGCACCCAAGACAAAGAATCATTTGGTGATTGAAGGTGCTGGAGGCTTGTTAGTGCCATTGAATAATAAAGAGACAATTTTAGATATTATACAATCCAATTATAAAGTGATTGTTGTTTCTCGTCATTACCTTGGGAGTATTAACCATACTTTATTAACAGTTCAGTTATTAAAAGAAAAAGGTTTTGATGTTTCTATTATTTTTTCTGGTGATGAACATGCTACAACAGAATCAGTTATTGAAAAGATGACACATGTTCCTGTCATTGGAAGAATTGAAAATGAACCCTATTTTGATCAAAATGTGATTAAAGAATACGCCGAAAAGTTTAGAGAAAATTTATAATGACGATACAAGAAAGAGATAAAAAACACCTTTGGCATCCACTAAAACAGCATCAGCTAAATCCTGAAAGTTTGGCGATTGTAAAAGCGAAAGGATGTGTTTTAACAGATGAAAGCGGGAACGAATATATAGATGCTATTGCCTCTTGGTATACCTGTATGTATGGGCATTGTAATGACTTTATTACCAGTCGTGTTTACCAACAGATGCAGCAACTAGACCAGGTAATGTTTAGTGATTTTACACACGAACCAGCCGTAAAGCTTTCTGAAGAGTTGATTAAAATACTTCCGAAAGGTCAGAATAAAATTTTCTTTAATGACAATGGTTCAACAGCAGTTGAAGCAGCAATTAAAATGGCGTTGCAATACTATTTTAACAAAGGAGAAAAACGTTCTATGTTTGTTGCTTTTGAAAATGGGTTTCATGGAGATACATTCGGAGCGATGGGAGTTTCGGGATTGTCAGCTTACAATGGTCCGTTTGAGGATTTTTTAATTGATGTAAAACGAATTCCAACGCCAAATGGAACAAATCACAAAGAGATTATAAATTTGTTAAAAGGCTTTGAGTCAAATTATCCTATTGCCGGTTTTATCTATGAGCCACTAGTTCAGGGAGCTGCAGGAATGAGAATACATGATGCTGAAGGTTTAAACGAAATTCTAAAATTTTGCAAAGCACATAAAATTCTAACAATTGCCGATGAAGTAATGACAGGCTTTGGAAAGACAGAAAAGAATTTCGCTTCCGATTATGTAGACACAAAACCTGATATTATTTGTTTGAGTAAAGCATTAACGGCAGGGTTACTTCCTATGGCAATCACCTCTTGTACGCAAGAAGTTTATGATGCCTTTCTTAGCGATGATATTGCAAAAGGATTTTTTCATTGCCATACGTATTCTGCAAATCCAGTAGCCTGTGCAGCTGCAATTGCTGGAATTGAGCTCCTCCAGTCAGAAGAAATACAAACAAATATCAAGAAGATTAGTACGTCACACAAAGTGTTTAATGAACGAATAAAAAACCACCCTAAAGTTAAATCAACAAGGCAATTGGGCGTTATTTTCGCCCTTGATTTGAATACCAATACAGAACGTTATGGGGGGTTACGAGATAAATTGCTTAAGTTTTTTATGGACAGAGGTGTTTTCTTAAGACCCTTAGGAAATACAATTTACATTCAGGTCCCTTATGTTATTTCTGAAGAGCAATTAGAGAAAGTGTATAAAGTGATTGAAGATGCTTTAGATTCCCTCTAAAGATTTCTTTAGTAAGTTTATTTTTTCATTTGTCACTTTAATAATTACGTAGAGTTTTTTGTAAGTCCATACGTCATCAAATTTCTCAGCAACGACTCTAATGATTGCATTACCCTTAGAACCGTTTATAGGAATTTTAAGATCGGCTTCACCACCATTATTACTGAAGGTTATACTTCCAGAAATGATTCCATCTTGCTCAATACCTTTTCCTAATTTTTGGATTACAATACGATTCTCCATTGCTTTTTCAATGGCATACTTTGTTGGAGTTGCTTCAGACATCATGTTAAACACTCCAAAAACCAACGCGCCAATACCCAAAAAGAATAGGACAATAATTGTTAAGCACCCCATAGAAGGGACAAACCATAACCAATTTCTTCTAAACCAACTTTTTTTAACCTGTTCTTCCATTTATTGAATTTTTCACCAAGGTAAATAAAAATCTATTTCAAAAGAATAATGCAAGAAATAAATACCGATACTGTATTTTTGTGGTTTGTCATTCCTGCCAAAGCAGGAATCCAAAATAAATTTATTTAATTCAAGAAGATTCCTGCTTTTGCAGGAATGATAGATAATGAAAGAACCTATTTCAATAACCGCCATTGCTTCTATTTCGGCCTTAGGGAGTTCAGAAAAAAAGACCTGGAACAACTACCAGTCTCATGAGCATTTTATTGTCGAAAAACAGTTCGAAAAGAGCAGTGCTTTGGTTGCAGAATTGTCTGAAACGGATAAAAATTTAATTTTAGAATTACGGAACTCAGATCAAAAATACAAGAGCTTAGATGATTCGGTATTATTTGCGATCTATGCTTCAAGAAAAGCAATTGAACAGGTAAAATGGTCTAAAAAGATTCATTCGGAATCAATATTGGTTCTTCAAGAGGTGCTACTCGTTTGTTTGAAAAATACCATCAAGAGTTTTTAGAAAACAATTACAGTTCTACACTTGCATCGCCAACAACAACCTTGGGAAATATTTCTTCTTGGGTTGCACATGATTTGCAATCTGAGGGACCAGAGATATCTCACTCCATTACATGTTCTACGGCACTTCATGCATTGTTGAATGGAGTTGTATGGATACAATCGGGAATTATTAATAAGTTTTTAGTTGGAGGAAGTGAAGCTGCATTAACAGATTTTACCATTGCACAGATGAAAGCAATGAAAATTTATGCACAAGAACCGGTTGCTGAGAGAGATTTAAATGATTATTATCCTTGCAAAGCTTTCGACTTAGAGAAGAAGAAAAACACCATGGTAATTGGCGAAGGAGCTTCTGTTGTTTGTTTAGAGAAAGGGGAAAAGGAAAATGCGATTGCAAAGATTTTAGGAGTAGGATATGCAACAGAAATCTTGGAGCATAATACCTCTATTTCTAAAGAAGCAGATTGTTTTCAGAAATCAATGAGAATGGCTTTAGGGGATATTTCGCATGAAGAAGTTGATGTTATTGTGATGCATTCACCAGGAACAATACAGGGAGATTTGTCTGAATTCAATGCGATTTCTAAACTCTTTTGTAACAAACCCCCATTTTTGACTACTAATAAATGGAAATTGGGTCACACCTTTGGAGCTTCAGGAATGCTAAGTCTCGAATTAGCCATCTTGATGTTACAAAATCAACACGTTATTTCTGTTCCATTTGCTATGAAACAAAACCAACCAAAAAACATTCAAAAAATCTTGGTTAATGCTGTAGGTTTCGGTGGAAATGCAGTTTCTGTGTTGTTGACGAGATAACAATTTCTGTTTCGTTAAAAATCTTTATATTTAGTAACTTTAAAAAAACAATCACTATGATGGAATGGTTTTCTGAATTGACAACTTTTGAAAAATTTTATTGGGTTGTCGCTGGGGTTTCTAGTATCATATTTTTATTTGTTTTAGTCACAACATTTATGGGAGCTGATACTGATGATCTTGGAGATGTTGATGCAGAGGTAGATGCAGACATTGGTGCAGGGTTTCAATTTTTTACGTTTAAAAATACGGTCGCTTTTTTTACCATTTTTGGATGGAGTGGAATTGCTAGTATGGGAGACGGAAGCCCTAAAACAACTGTAGTAACAATATCTCTTGTATGTGGTTTGGCGACAATGACTCTAATGGCGGCAATGTTCTATTACATTAGTAGGCTAACTTCTAGCGGAACATTGAAAATGAAAAATGC
>JAESUF010000105.1 GCA_016763215.1 Flavobacteriaceae bacterium | reverse complement strand
TAGGAAGCCTTCCTAAAATAACAGGAGCAATTGCATTTGTAATATCTATGAATGATGTTCCACTACTCGTACACATTAAAGCATATTCTTTTCCAGTCGTAGAATCTGTCCACCCCCAGCTATCATTTCCGCTAACTCCACTAACGTCGAGATCATCTAAAGAGATGTATGAAACTAAATCATAGTCATTGCATGGGTACACATCAGCGAGTCCATTCTCACAAGGGAATGCAACTTCAGTTATAGGATCTGGATTCGGATCAACTACTAATGAATCGCCTGGGACGTCCGATTTTTCACAGGAATAAACAGCGAGAAGAAGAACGAATAAATGAATGTATTTTTTCATAATTGAATCATATTAAGGGTGGATTTGTTTTGAGAATCAAATTTAAACTAAAACGCACTTTTCCCTACATATATTTGAAAAGAAGAAAAATCTTTTCACTTATGATAGAGGTTATAAGCAAAGGTAAGAGAATCTTCGTATAAAAATGTTAAAGACATTCCTTCAGTAGATATAAGGATTATTTTGAAGATGTGTCTATCTTTGCAGCATGTTAGAAGATAAAAACCAGTCAAGAACATCATTGTCTGAATTAGGAGAATTCGGATTGATCAATCATATTACAAAGCACTTTAAAATTTCGCAAGAATCAACAGTAAAAGGAATAGGAGATGATGCTGCTGTTTTGGATGCTTCAGAACTACAAACGCTAGTAACCACTGATCTTTTGGTTGAAGGGGTGCATTTTGATTTAAGCTATATGCCTTTAAAACATTTAGGGTATAAATCGGTTATGGTGAATCTTTCTGATGTGTATGCAATGAACGGGAAGGCAGAACAAGTTACCGTTTCTATTGCTGTTTCTAATCGTTTTCCTTTAGAAGCAATTGAAGAGTTATACGCAGGAATTCAACTGGCATGTGAAACATACAATGTTGATTTGATTGGAGGAGACACTACTTCTTTTAACAAAGGGATTTTGATTTCTGTAACAGCAATTGGAAAAGTACAAAAAGAAGATGTTGTTTACAGAGATAGCGCAAAAGAAACAGATTTAATCGTTGTTTCAGGCGATTTAGGAGCTGCTTATTTAGGATAGCAAGTCTTGGAAAGAGAGAAACAAGTATTTCAAGTGAACCCAAAAAATCAACCAGATTTAGATGGATATTCATATTTAATAGAGCGACAATTAAAGCCAGAAGCAAGAAAGGACATTGCAGGTCTTTTAAAAGAGATGGAGGTTAAACCAACGGCTATGATTGATGTCTCTGACGGTTTGTCTTCAGAGATTATGCATATTTGTTCTCAAAGTAAGGTTGGTTGTAAGATTTATGAAGACAAGATTCCTTTAGACCCACAAGTAATTTCTACTTGTGAAGAGTTTGAGATGGATAGTACCATGATTGCTTTAAGTGGAGGTGAAGATTATGAATTGTTATTTACAGTTCCTATTTCTGATTTTGAGAAAATTAAAGGAAATCCACATCTATCTATTATTGGTCATATTACTGAGAAAGCAGCTGGGATGAACTTGGTAACACGAGCCAATCAGGAGATAGAATTGAAGGCGCAAGGGTGGAATTCTTTGCAAAATGAGTAAATGAAAAAAACACTTCTTTTTATATTGATCTGCTTTACAACAACTCTTTTTGCTCAGAAAGAGCAAAAGATGAAGACGCCAAAAAATGCGATTTCATTGTTAGAAGACTTCAAAGAAACCGACAAGTTTGAAGAAGATTTAATGCTAGAATATTCTGGAATTTCGGAGGAGTTACTGAAGCCAGAATTAACTCGATTGATCAATTTGGCGGTAGACGATTTTATCTCTATTGCCAAAAGTAATTCCCCTACGAAAGAAAAATACCAAGACACCATAAAAGAGAGTCTTTTTCGATTTAAAGAGTTGTATTCTGATTTGAGTATACAAGATATTAAGAGGATTTGTAGTTATTATAAAGAGCTCATGCGTTATGTAAACTTACAGTCATCTAATGGCCATATAGAAAAGTTTCAAAGAGGAATAGGGATGCGTTAATTGTATTTATTCTTCTTCTTCATCGAGAACTACAATTGCTTTTTTCCCTCCTTTGATGGTCCCAATACGAAAATCTTCAGGGAATTTGTTTATAACCCTATTTATTAATTCTGAACCGTAAGTAGTATCTATATTTTTTTGAACTCTGTCAAAGCTCATTCGAGTCCAATTTCTTGACAAAAGATAAGCTCTTATTTTAAGGGAAGCTCTTTCAATCTTCAGATCCTTGCTTTGATAATATTTCATGATTAAAAGCGTGATGATATAAGCAATAATGAGAATTAAAAGAACAAGAAAACTAGCGTTCCATAAATTTTCGTCTATTTGCTTCAAGACCAAAACCCAAGCTCCTAAGTATATTGGGAGAATTATTAATGAAGTGAAAAAAAGTTCTCCGAAAGTAGAATTTCTTACGATGTCTACTAATGATTTAGCGTCTTGTACTTTCATAATAACAGGTATAAGATATAAATATAAAGAAAAAGCTCTAGTTCTATAGGTATGGGTCGACTAGGTGAAACGAATTCATGCAAAGCATCTATTCATTTCGCCACCAAAAAAACAGTGAAGAGAGTTCTTTATTCTTTTCTTAGTACAGAATCAACCTGACTAAGTTTTCCGTCTATATCCGTTGGAATCTCTAGCCCTAGTAGTTTACAGAGTAAAGGATAGATATGGATATTTTTTACTGAATTGAATGTGTATCCTTTTTTAAAAGCCGGACCATTTGCATACAAGATCCCATGCATGTCTTTATATTTTGGGTCAAATCCATGCGCTCCGTAAGCCTTAATAGGAAGTTTATCTAATTCATCTACTCTCTTTTGACTCGTAAAATAATAGCCAAAATCTGGGAGTATCTGAATAGCTCCCCAGTTTTTATTGCTCGGAGTATATTCAAAACCAGGGGTATTTTTTGTTTTATAGACTTTAAAATGACGTTCTTTTGTTTTCAAAGACTGTACTATAGCGTCCGTCTGAATTGTGTCTTTTGGGTAAATATTGATGATCGCGCCATTATCTATCGTTAAAAAAAGAGCATCGTTTTTTACTGTTTCTATAGAAATATATTGATTAGAGGTAACTTCTGTCATTCCATGATCGGAAACAAATATGATGTTTACAGGAAGCCCTGTTTCTTTCACTCCTTTAAATAAAACCCCTAGATTTTCATCTAAAGCAAACAACACCTTTTTTAATTCTTCATCATTATTTGGACCATAGGCATGCCCGGCATCGTCCATGTCAGAAAAATACATGGTAATAAGCTGTGGTCTTTCTTTGGGTGGTAGCTTTAACCATTCAATTGCCGTATTGATTCGAACATTATTTTTTATTCGACCATCATACTTCTTGTAATAAGTAGGTGTAATGCCTTGTATGTCTGCTTCAGAGCCCACAAAAAAATAGCTCGCAGAAATCATTTTTGATTTTTCTGCATGCACCCAAATAGGAGATCCTCCATAAAAACTTCCATCCTCAACAACTTCTCGGTTCCCTATAGCATAGGTAGCTTTCTTTTCATAACTATAAAACCGGTTCCCTACAATACCGTGTTTGTCCGGGTACATCCCTGTTGCAATGGTATAGTGGTTTGGGAATGTTTTAGAAGGAAAAGAAGGGATTAATGAGGTAGCTTGTACGCCGTTTTTTATAAAATTACTTAAATGAGGAGGTTTAAATCGCTCTATATAGTCCCATCTAAAACCATCTAAAGAAATGAGTATTACATACGGTTTTTCTTCTATAGAAGAAGTCTTACAAGAAGAGATTGATAGTACGCTAAAAACGATTAGTAAGCTAGGTATAAACCACTGTTTCATCATTGATTTTTTTCATATTCTAAGTAGAACGAAGATAACAGATTTTATTTATTAGATGTAGGTTATTGGTCTTTTGCAAATTTTCTTAACGCAATAATAATTTCTTCCTTGTTTTCTATATGGCTCATATGTCCTCCTTCAAGAACAAGTACTTCAGCATTGTTTTGTTCGGCTTCTTGTAGGACCTCTTTTGAATTTAGTATGGGATCATTTTTTCCAACAATGTACAAGCAAGGAAATGAGTTTTTTTGAAGAACATGGGCTCTATTTGGTCTTGCCTTCATACCCTCTTGAGCAGCTAAATATCCTTGCAAAGGAGTTGTTAACGCTTCTTTTTTCACCTGTTTAACTTCAGTCGAGAACGACTCTAAACTTTTAGGTTGAAACAAATTAGCAATCGACATGTTTACCATGTTTTGATAATTGGTCTGGGCCATTTTATTGGCTCTAGTACGAAGTTCTTTTCGTTCGAAACTATCTTCATCGGCAGTAGAATTCATCAAGCAGAGTTCTTTTATTACTAATGGATATAGCTCGGCAAAAGCTAAAGAAACATAGCCTCCCAACGAATGTCCAACGAGTTTAACTCTTCGGATCCGTAATGATTTTAAAATTGCATAGACAGCTTCAGCCATTAATTCCATAGAGTGAACGTATCCTAAGCAACCTGTTTTTCCGTGGCCTAATAAATCAATAGCAATGACTCTATTCGTTTTAGAGAGCTCTGGAATAACAGCCGACCACATGGTAGAATTTTCTAAAAACCCATGTAATAAGACAAGGACAGGGCCGTTTCCAAAATCAGAATAGGAAAGTTGACTGTTTTTAAAAGAAAGGGTCTTTTGCATTTTGCAAAAATATGTATCTTTCCTATCTGTCAGAGATTTTAATTCATGTTTTCGTGTGTTTACAGTTATTTTTTTTCAAAGGTCATACAGAACATCTAAAATAATTACTTCGTTGCTTACTTAAAAAATTAATTATGACTGTTTCATCACCTTTTTCTAAATTCAATAAAAACCAAGAAAAAAGACTTACTAGAGTTCTCTTGATGTTAACCGTTGTCTGTATTGTGGTTTTAAAATACTTTGATCAGTTTTTAATGAATGAAACCTGTACAGGAGGAATCGTTTCTTTTGAATTAGCAGAAGATTTAGAGACCGCATCAGCATACTTAAATTCTTGGGGGGAACAAGGAAGAATTGCCGCATCAATGAGTATGGGGTTTGACTTTTTATTTCCAATTGTTTACACCTCTTTTATTGCATTACTAATTCATAAGTTGAATGTAAGACTCTGGATAAATCACGCTTTTTTTAAGGTTGGAAATCTGTTGATTTGGGCAATATTTGTTGCTGGTGTTTTTGATTATATCGAAAACGTTGCATTGATTAACTTGCTTTTAGGGAATATGGATCAATTTTGGGTATCCGTTTCTTACTACTTTGCAACAATTAAATTTAGCATCATTTTTATTGGGTTTGTATATATTTTGCTCAATTTTTCACTCTTTTTGATTAAAAAACGTAAATAATGAACAAAAACAAGGAAATTTGGATTACAGGTTTTGCCCTTTTTTCACTCTTTTTTGGGGCTGGAAATTTATTGTTACCACCCCTTTTAGGATACAATGCAGGAGATCAATGGTTTTGGGTTGCTGTGGGGTTTATGCTTACTGCTGTTGCAATACCCGTTTTGGGTATTTTAGCTCATGCTCGGTTACAAGGAACGATGTATGACTTTGGAAAGAAGGTTTCGCCCGTTTTTAGTGTAGTGTACTGTATTCTTGTGTATTTGATTTCTATTGCAATCCCTTCACCAAGAACAGCATCGGCAACACATGAAATAGCCATACATCCGTTTTTTGGAACAAGCCCGTTGTTAACCAGTAGTATCTATTTTGGATTGGTGCTATTGTTTGTTTTAAACCGATCTAAAATCATCAATTTTATAGGGAAATTCCTAACGCCATTAATCGTGACAATTCTTTTTTTAGTGATTGGAATTGGACTGTTTTCGAGTGGATTGGACATGAATCCAGGTAAATTTTCAACGCCTTTGGTTGCTGGAATTTTAGAAGGGTATCAAACGTTTGATGCTATTGGAGCTGTTGTTGTTGGAGGAGTTGTTATTATTTCATTGAAATTAAAGGGACATAGTTCTCCTGTTGCGAAAAGAGAATTGATTCGCAAATCAGGGTTTATTGCTGGTGGAGGTTTGTTTATCATGTATGCTGGATTGATCGCTGTAGGATCGTTTTTTGGATCTGAGATCTTTGTTGATGGAACATTAAGTAATGATATGCAACGCGCCAATTTATTAACAGGAATAAGCCTTCATACATTAGGAAACATCGGGAATGTTTTTTTAAGTATTCTGATTGCTTTGGCATGTTTTACAACAGCTGTTGGGATTGTAACTGGGACAGCAGATTATTTTAAAGGATTGTTTAATGATTCTCAAAAAGCATATACTAGTACTGCAGTTATTGGTTGTGCGGTAGGAATTTTAGTTGGACAATTAGATTTTCATTCTATCATTGTTATTGCATTGCCAATTTTAATGTTCATTTACCCAATTACAATTGTGCTAATCTTACTCAATGTCCTTCCAGAAAAGTGGGCCTCTCAAACGGTTTTTAGAGGAGTCGTTATTGTGACGTTCCTATTTAGCATTCCAGATTTTCTTGGATTTTTTGGATTCAAAGAGAGTCTAGTTCATGTAAAAGAATGGATTCCATTGTCTTCTCAAACTTTAGGATGGGTACTTCCTGCATTTTTAGTTTTTGTTCTGTTAAATATTAAAACTACAAGGTCAAAGACTTCTCCATAAAATAAACTTCTTTTGAATCAAAGAGGGTAAAAGCCCTATTCAATTGATAACAAAGGCTTCTGGCAGGTAAGTGGCGGGTTAAAGTTAAGCGAAATCTATAAAAAAATAATTTTTCAATGATAGATTTGTATCAAAATATTTATACAATGAAACAGCCTAAACTGGGAGAGAAAATCACCCAACTGAGAAAAGAAAAAGGATTAACTTAAGAAGAGTTGATAGAAAAATGCAATGTAAGTATTAGAACGATTCAACGAATTGAAGCAGGTGACGTAACCCCTCGATCGTATACTCTTAAAGCTATTTTAGATGTGCTGGATTATGATTTCAGTAAAATCCAATATGGAGGTTTTACAGAGGTCTCTATAAAAGAAAAGCTTCAAAATTTTAAAACAAACTGGTTTCAAGAACCTAAAGAGAAACACCTTTTTATTATTCCATTGTTAATGACAACTTGTATTAGTCTTTATTTTTACTTTCAAGATTTCTTAATCTGGAGGATCCTAATTATCGGTTGGGTTTTAACATTTTCTTCTTCTTTCTATGCGGGCTACCTAGAATGCGATAAACATACTT
>JAESUF010000104.1 GCA_016763215.1 Flavobacteriaceae bacterium | reverse complement strand
TATAGATTGGATTTTTCTCATCCTGAAATTCTGCTAATTTTTGTAATACCTCATCATAGCTTTTAGTACCTTCTAAACTTATCTTTTGTTGCTGTAGCCCTAATCCAAAGAAATGACAATGCGCATCAATTAACCCTGGAACTAGAGTTTGTCCTTGCGCATCGATTGTTTCCTTGGCATTGTATTTTTTTGTTATTTCAGAGGTAGACCCAACGGCTACAAATTTGCCGTCTTTTACAGCAAAAGCTTCAGCCTTGCTAAAATCCGAGTTTACTGTATAAACATTGGCGTTGGTGACAATTAAATCGACTTGCTCTTGTTTGCAAGAAACTAGCAAAGCAATAATACTAAGAGAACAAATGAGTTTTTTCATGTTTATGAGTTTAGATAAATTAGATAAGCACAATACATTAATACAAATTGGAGTGGAATACGAATAATTGCCGTTTTTTTTGACCCTATTGCTGGTCTTTCTTTAGTGACATCCCAAATGTGAATAGGAAGAAATAAAACCATCAGAATAAAAATTCCGATAGCTGAATGTTCAACAGTTTGAGAAAAAAACAACCCTAAACCCAGAGTGAATTCGATAATTCCAATACTATAATTGATCAATTTTTTAGGAAAAATATCTGGAATGAAATGTTTAAAAAGCTTCGGCTTTACAATATGCATGATTCCTGCAAACATAAAGAACGCGCCAAAAACAATTTTTAAAACCAGAATAAAAGTTTCCATCAACTATGGTTTTACAGGAGTGTTGTTGTATAAGTATTTGTCCATTAAATAAATGATACTAGCCATGGAAGCACTCCCCAACTCTAGCTCACGTTTATTTACTTTGTCAAAAGTATCAATAGTTGTATGGTGATAGTCAAAATAACGTTGACTATCTGGTCTATAGCCAACTAAAGTTACCGTTTCTCCTTTCAATGGAGAAATGTCTGCACCACTTCCTCCTTTGTCAATGTCATGTAATCCATAAGGCGCTAATAGTTTTTTCCAACTTTGCAGTAACGCAGTATTTGCTGCATTTGCATCGATTGAAAAACCTCTAGGTGTATGACCACCTGCATCAGATTCTAATCCCCCAATATGATTTTCTTTATTTGCAATTGCTAAACGAGCATACTCGTTAGCTCCTCGAGTTCCATTCTCTTCGTTCATAAAGAAAACGATACGTAATGTGTTTTTTGGCTTTAAGTTATTTTTCTTGAAGAGATATGCTACTTCTAATGATTGTACAATTCCAGTTCCATCATCATGAGCGCCATCAGCCAAATCCCAAGAATCTAAATGACCACCAACAACCATAATATTTTCTGGAGTTTCTGAGCCTTTTATTTCTCCAACAACATTGAAAGAGGGTGCATCCGGTAAGGTTTCACAACTCTGTTTGAAGTAAAATTTCAGATTCGGATTACTTTTTAGATCATCACTTAAAATATTGGCAGCTCTTGAACTAATTGCCGCAGTTGGAATGTGTTGTTCTTTTGGCAAATCGCCATAAAACATTGTTCCTGTATGTGGGTAGTCGTCAACACCGTTTGTCATTGATCGAACAATAACACCTTTTGCTCCGAATTTTCCACAGACAGCTGCTCCTTGTACTCTTTGACCAACGCAACCTCCATAGGCTCGAAATGTATTGATTAAACTATTGTCGAAAGGGCGATTGAAGAACACAATTTTTCCTCGTAGCTTCTCACCTAATTCCTCAGCTTCTTTTAAACTATGAACTTCTATTACTTCTGCGGTTACTCCACTCTTTGGAGTCGCAACAGAAAAACCTAAGGCACAAACTGGAACATTTTTTTTCTTCCCATCTACGCTATAATTAGCAACTTCTTTTTCTCCACGGACCCAATGAGGAACCATAACAGGTTGTAACCAAACAGAATCTAATCCAACTTCTTTCATTAAAGCTTCTCCCCATTCCACAGCTTTTTGAGCTTCAGGCGATCCAGATAATCGTCCGCCAATATTGGAAGTTAAATCACGTAACCACTCATAGGTTGCCCCTGGGTTAATGCGGAGTTAAAAAAATGTTTGATGTTTGTTGAGTCTACTTTTTCTTCACTTGATAGTTGTAGTGATTTTTTTACTGTGGATTCTTCTGAATTACATGCTACAAAAATGCTGATAGCAAATAAAAGTACTAGTTTTCTCATGTGTTAGTTTTGTATAGTTGTCAATAATTAAGAAGCTAAATTTACACAAACTTTTTGACGTCTGTCGCACTGAGCTTGTTGAAGTGTGATTTTAACAGAATAGTTTGAAATGTTAGATTCTTATGACGAGGTTTTCTTTCGAATAACCGATTTATATCTCTTCAATTCTTGAATCACTTTTGGCGCCAATAAAATTAAACCAATCATGTTTGGAACCATCATCGCGAAGACCGTAGCATCTGAAAAATCAATGACGGCATCTAGTGTGGCAGCTGCGCCAATAACAGTAAAAATACAGAAGATGATTTTGTAAACATTACCAGTCCTTTTTTCTCTTCCGAAGAGGTAGGACCAAGATTGGTACCCGTAGTATGACCACGAAATCATTGATGAGAAAGCGAAAAGAATTACGGCAATAGTTAATACATAAGGAAACCAAGAGATGCCACTTTCTAATGCTTTTGAGGTGAGAATAGCTCCCTGTTCAAAAGAAACAGGGCTTCCTGCAGTAATCTGACCTGTAATAATTAATGCTAAGGCAGTCATGGTACAAACAAGAACAGTGTCAATAAATGGTTCAAGTAATGCGACTAAACCTTCACTAGCCGCGTAATTTGTTTTTACTGCGGAATGGGCAATGGAAGAAGAACCGATTCCTGCTTCGTTGGAAAAAGCACCGCGTCGAAATCCTTGTATCATTACTCCAATAATTCCTCCAGCAATTCCTTTTGGATTAAAAGCACCGTCAATAATTTGATTGAAGGCATATGGTATTTTCGTGTAATTCATGGCTAAAATAGTAACAACTGCCAACACGTAAACCAACACCATTAAAGGAACGACTTTGTCTGTTACTTTAGCGATTTTTTTAATTCCTCCGATAATAACAATTCCAGCAAAAATGGCCATCACCAAACCAAAG
>JAESUF010000012.1 GCA_016763215.1 Flavobacteriaceae bacterium | reverse complement strand
AATCTAACTTTTAGTATAATCTCTTAGTATTTTATTTAATTTCTTGCGCTGATAAAGTTGGTTGTTCTGCCAACCACTTATTAAAGACTTCTTCTTCTTCAACAACAATTTTCATTTGCATGCTGTAATGAGAGGCTCCACATATTTTGTTACACAATAATATATAGTCGAATTCGTATAATTCTTCTTCTCCATTAGCACTACGTATTTTGTTGATGTTTGCTACTTTTTCAATCACTTCCGGTATCTGCCTCATCTCTTCAGTAGTATACTTTGGAGTAAAACCAAACTTAGTGACCATTCCTGGCACACAATTCATTTGCGCTCTAAAGTGAGGAAAGTAAGCTGAATGTAGTACGTCTTGCGAACGGAACTTGAATAACACCTTTCTTCCTTTTGGTAAATGCAATACACCGGTACCTGTAGTAATTTTCTTATCATCTTGAGAATTCTTATCAGACATATCAATACCCATGGTATTTCCTTTACTAATATTAATAAAGTTTACATTCCCATAACCTAAGGTATTATCTGCGCCTGCATAACGTGCTTCCCATTGAAACTGTTTTGCGTATACTTCAATAATGATTGGATCATCATCGTCAGATATATACATAATATTGTTCCATTGCCACAATCCGTATCCAATTAACACGATCAAAACAATAGCTGGAGTAACAGTCCAAATCAATTCTAATTTGTGACTATCTGCATAGAATTTTGCTTTTCTACCTTTTCTTCCTCTGTATTTATAAGAGAAATAGAATAAAATAATTTGCATGATAAATTGAACAACTCCAATTAACCAAAAAGTAATGTCAAATAATCGATCATCATGTTCTCCTTCAATAGAAGCAGATTCAGGTAGCATAATTACATTCATTCCTATCAAACAATAAATCATCATTGCATATAGAAACGCTGCAAAGGCTAAAAATAATTTCCCTTGTGTGTCATTATCTTTATCAGTGGCAATTACACCTCTAAAATTCATGATTCTGGTAATCTGCCAGAAACTTACTCCGATTGCAACACCTATAAAAATATAAAATAGAGCTAGCATAGTATTTCGTCTTAATTAATTTTGATTAATGATGATTTTCTTCTCCTGAGTGATGTTCAATATTGTAATAGTGGAATTGCTCGCTCTCTTTTAGGAAAGGATTTCCTTTCGCTACTGGATCTGCTTTTGCAAAAGCACTAAATACGGTATAAATGAACACTCCTAAGAAAAAGAATGTTGCGCTTATCTCTGGAATTCCAAAGCTCCAACTTCCTCCTACTGTTCCAGGCATAATCATGATGAATAAATCAACATAATGTCCTGCTAAAATGACCAATCCTCCAATAATAACAAACCAAGGTCTGCTTTTAAAGTCGCTATTGATTAATAATAATATTGGGAATACAAAGTTCATCACCAACATGGATAAGAACAATGTTTTGTATTCAGTAAATCGTAAAACAAAATACGTTGTCTCTTCTGGAATGTTTGCATACCAGATTAACATAAATTGAGCAAACCATAAATACGTCCAGAATACTGAAAATGCAAACATGTATTTTGCTAAATCGTGTATATGACTATCGTTTACTTTTGGTAAATATCCTTTATGTCTTAAGTAGATTGTTACAAATGCAATCACAGTTAAAGCACTTACCAATAAGGTAGCTAATACATACCATCCAAATAAAGTAGAGAACCAGTGTGGATCTAATCCCATAATCCAATCCCAAACTGACATCGATTCAGTTAACATGAATAAGAATAAAAAGAGGACTGAAACATTGTAGTTTCTCTTATATATTTTTAAGTCTGTGGCTGTATCTTCTTTTATTGAATTTCTTCTGATAAACCATCTATAGGCATTCCAAATTAGTAAATAGATCAAACTTCTGGTAACCCATCCTGGAACGTTTAACCACAGTGATTTTCCTGCTACAATTGCATCAAAATTATCACTGGTCGGATCAACTGTACCTTCTGCCATCCAAGCAAACAAATGATTGGAATGCATTGCTGTTAGCACAATTAATAGTACCATGATAATCGAAGTAGGAACTAAATTCGCAGTAATTGCTTCCATCACTCTAAACAATACAACAGACCAACCGGCTTGCGATACTCTTTGTGCTGCGTAGAAAGCTAATACTAATAGAGAAATTCCTAAGAAAAATAACAAGGATACATACACCGCAGACCAAGGTCTGTTTTGTAGTTGATGAAACACATGTTCAGCATGTTTTGCATCATGGTCTCCTCCATGAGTATCTACTGCTGTAGTTAGCTCTGTTTTGTGTTCGTCTTTTTTAGTATCGTGACCTTCTTTGTGCTCAACTTTTTTATCATCATGACCTTTTTTGTCATCATAAGTTTCATTGTGCTCCGCTTTCTTGTCTTTGTCGTGACCTTTTACTTCTTCTTTATGATCCTCTTTCTTTACATCATGAGAATTTCCATGACCATCTTTTTTAGCCGCCATCTCTGTTGCTTCTTCAACAGTTTTTGGAGCAGTCCAAAAACTATATCCAATACCCAATGCTCCAAAGATGATTAGAGCTATTGAAAACATTTTTAATTTACCTGAGAATTGATACATATCTTTTCGTATTCTTCTTTTGTACTTATTTCAAATCGTCACGCAACTGTTCAACATATTGAACTATTTGCCAACGTTCTTTATTTGTCAATTGAGATGAATGAGATCCCATAATTCCTTTACCATACATAATTACATGGTAAATACTTCCTGCAGTTATACTTCTAGCAGGGTCATTATATTTTGGAATACCTCCAATTTTTTCTCTTTGTGCTAATACTCCATTACCATCGCCTTTCTTCCCATGGCAAGTTGCACAGTAAATTCCGTACATTTTCTTTCCATTATCCAAATTCTTCTCAGAAGCGTCTAAAGGAGATTTTAATTCTGCCTTAGCTCTGTCGTAATCTGCATTCGTATCAGCATACTCATAAGGAACATTCCCTCTAGCAATAGTTCCTGCTACTGGTTTCAAATTTACTGAAGCTCCTGAATTTCCTTTTTCTGCATCTGCTTCGTAAGGAATCGCTACATACATATCTGGCATGTATTGTACTTGCCTTTCTCTTTTGTTAGCACAAGAAACAAGACTTGCTAAAACAAGAAATGCGATACTAAATTTTAAATACTTTCTCATCATTACAAATTAGTGCTTATCTACTACGTTTATTTCTACCGCTCCAGTTTCTTTTAATAAAGAAGTTAATTCTTCTACATTATCATGAACAGGGATTTCCATTAAGAAATGATCATCTGTTGTTCTAGGATCAGGGTTTTCAGCTTTTTTAAATGGCCAAATTCTACTTCTCATATAGAATGTAATTACCATTAAGTGAGCTGCAAAAAATACAGTCAACTCAAATATAATTGGCACAAATGCTGGCATATTTTCTGCCCAACTAAAACTTGGCTTACCACCAATATCTTGAGGCCAATTAGCAATCATTGTATAATAGGTTAACCAAATAGCTACAGACAATCCTGTAATACCATACATAAAAGCAGCAATTGCTATTCTTGTAGGAGCTAAACCCATTGCTTTGTCTAGTCCGTGAACTGGAAAAGGACAAAATACTTCTTCGATATGATGATTGGCTGCTTTTACTTTCTTAACAGCTTCAAGTACTACTTCATCATCATTATAAAATGCGTGAATTACTTTACTACTCATGATTACCGTCTCTTAATTTTTTATAACTCTCACCTGATGATTTCAAAATTGTTTTTACCTCTGCTTGTGCAATTACTGGGAATGTTCTCGCATACAATAAGAATAAAACAAAGAAGAATCCGATGGTTCCAATAAATATACCTACATCAACAAATGTTGGCTCAAAGCGCCACCAAGATGATGGTAAATGTCCTTTACTTAATACAATTGCGATGATATCAAAACGTTCAAACCACATTCCGATGTTAATTGCAATTGAGATAATAAATGACCAGATAAAACTTCTTCTGATCTTTTTAAACCACAACAATTGAGGTGTGATGATATTAAATGTAATTAACGACCAAAATGCCCATGCATAAGGACCTGTGGCCGACCCTATAGATAAATAAGTATAATCTTCGTATTGTGATCCTGTATACCATGCAATAAAGAATTCTGTAGCATAGGCTACGGCTACAATCCCTCCTGTTAGGATAATTACAATGTTCATGTACTCGACATGCAATCGTGTAATGTAAGATTCCAAATTTGTTACTTTACGCATAATCCCTAATAAAGTTTGTACCATGGCAAATCCTGAGAAAATTGCTCCAGCTACAAAATAAGGAGGGAAAATCGTTGAGTGCCATCCCGGGTTAATAGAAGTAGCAAAGTCCATCGATACAATCGTATGTACAGAAAGTACAAGTGGTGTTGCTAAACCAGCTAATACCAAAGATACTTCTTCAAAACGTTGCCAGTCTTTTGCTCTACCAGACCATCCGAAGGATAGTAACGAATAGATTTTCTTTTGGAAAGGTTTTACAGCTCTATCACGAATCATAGCGAAATCAGGTAATAAACCAGTCCACCAGAATACTAAGGATACAGATAAATATGTTGAGATCGCAAATACATCCCATAATAACGGTGAGTTAAAGTTTACCCACAATGATCCAAATTGATTTGGAACGGGCAATACCCAATATCCATTCCATGGGCGCCCCATGTGAATGATTGGGAACAATCCTGCTTGGAAAACCGCAAAAATAGTCATTGCTTCTGCAGAACGGTTAATTGCCATTCTCCATTTCTGACGGAACAATAATAGTACCGCAGAAATTAAGGTTCCAGCATGACCAATACCTACCCACCATACAAAGTTGGTGATATCCCAAGCCCAACCAATGTTTTTGTTTAATCCCCAAACTCCAATACCTGTTCCTATGGTGTAAAAGGTACATCCAAACCCCCATAGCATTGCTGCTAAAGAAATATAGAACGCCATGTACCAGTTCTTATTTGCTTTTCCTTCAATAGGCCTTGCAATGTCTACGGTAATGTCGTGATAACTCTTCTCACCTAATATTAAGGGTTCTCTTATGGGTGCTTCGTAATGAGACATATTCTTATATCTTAAATTTTAATTACGCTTCGTTTGTATTTCTAACTTTCACTTGATATACTACATTCGGTTTCGTTTGTAAGTAATCTAATACGTGATAAGCTCTTTTATCTTCTACTAATTTTGCAACTTCATCTTCTTCATTGTTGATGTCTCCAAAAACTAAGGCTCCTGTTGTACATGCATTTGAACAAGCAGTTGAGAATTCACCAGTTTCAACAGGTCTTCCTTCTTTCTTTGCTGTCAAAATTGTTGCTTGTGTCATTTGAATACACATAGAACATTTTTCCATCACTCCTCTAGAACGAACTACGACATCTGGGTTTAACACCATCTTACCGTAATCATTGTTCATGTTGAAATCAAATTCATCATTATCAACATAGCTGAACCAGTTAAAACGACGAACTCTGTAAGGACAGTTGTTTGCACAATATCTAGTTCCAACACATCTGTTGTAGGTCATTTGATTTTGCCCTTGACGACCATGTGTTGTTGCAGCAACTGGACAAACCGTCTCACATGGAGCATGGTTACAGTGCTGACACATCATTGGTTGGAATGTTACTTCTGGGTTCTCAGCTGAAGTCTCTAAAACTCTAAATAACTCTCCATACCTCTTTCCAGCTTTTAATGCTTCTTCTCTTGTTTCTATTTCAGAAGAATAGTAACGGTCGATACGCAACCAGTGCATATCTCGACCAACACGTACTTCATGTTTCCCTACAACAGGGACATTATTTTCAGCGTGACATGCGATAACACAAGATCCACAACCGTTACATGAATTTAAATCGATCGATAGGTTAAAGTGATGTCCAATCTCTCTGTATGCTCATCCCAAATATTGATGGATTTAGCTTCAACTGCCTGATGATCATAAGATACCATTGCAGGTATATTCCAACCATTTTTAGGATCCTTAGGTTTATATGTCTCATAGTCTTTTAAGGTTGCTACCTTTAAAATATCGTGTCTTCCTGCAATTGTTTTTTGTACTTGTGTACAAGCAAATTCGTGAACAGGTCCTGAAGTTCTCTCTAAAGAAACTCCATATTGAACATTGTTTCCGTTTGCATACAATGTATAGGCATTAACTCCTACTTGCATTTCCTTTTTCAGGTTGGTTTTCCGACCATATCCTAAAGCCAACCCGATAGTACCTGGTGCTTGACCTGGTTGTACCATTACTGGAACATTCTCCAACGTCACTCCACCTACAGTAAGTGTTGCATAATTACCGTTGATTGCTCCGTTGTCTTGTACTGGATTTTTAAAATCTAACTTGTTAGCATCTGACATAGAAACTGTCACATAATTATCCCAAGCTGCTCTTGTAATTGGATCTGGAAACTCTTGCAACCAAGGATTGTTTGCTTGTTTTCCATCTCCTAAAGCTGTAGAAGAAAATAATGTTAATTCAAAACCGTTTCCTTTTCCTACACTTTTTAAAGCGCTAGCCGCAGCTGACACATCAACTGTTTTTTTAGATACAGTGTTGTTTATTTCCTTTGTAAAGAACCCATCATGCAATGCTTGATTCCATGATTTTCCGATCAATACATTTGCAGACCAATATCCTTTTAAGTAATCATGGTATGATGCTGTATTACCAGACCATTTCAATAATACCTCTTGGAATTGAGCTGTATTGAATAATTTTTGAATCGTAGGCTGAACTAATCCATAGTTCCCTTCAGTCATCATTACATCTCCCCAAGACTCTAAGAAGTGAGTCATTGGCAATGTAAATTGAGTAGCATTGGCAGTGTCATCATTTTGAACTGACATTGCTACTGATAATTTTAATTTTTTCAATCCTTCAGAAAAATCTGAAGTTGCCGCTAAGTTGTAAACTGGATCTACATTGTATGTAATCAATCCTTTTACTTTTCCAGCTTTCATACCTGCTACAACCTGAGCCAACTCAGTATCGTTTCCTTTTCTTGTGTATAATGGATTAGCAGCATCAAATACTTCACTCTGTAAAGCTTCATTGATAGCGAAAGCTATGATTTGCACATTTTTATCACTAGATCCTGAAACAACAACTCCATGAGAACCTGCTTTGGTTAAAGCCTTTGCAGCTTCCTTTACTTGTGCATCTACAGGTGTTGCTTTTGAAGGCAAGCTTTGTCCAGTTACTGCATTGTATAAGTTGATTAATGCAAATACTTGATCCGATGGTTTTGTTACCACACGTTTATCTGCATTAGCTCCTGTTAAAGACATGTTTGCTTCAAACTGAACATGGTGAGACATGTGTCCTGAATTCGGATTTCTGCTAACTGCATATCCTTTTTCAAAACCACCTTGCCAATCAGCTAAGAAATCAGCTCCAAAAGAAACGATTGCTTGTGCTTTGTCAAAATGATAGTTTGGTAAAGCTCTTGTTCCAAACATTGCTTCAAACGCATCTGCAGTTCCACTTTCTGAAATTGCATCGTAGGTTACATGCTTTACATTTGGATAAGCAGTAATAAATTCTGAAATGATTTGCTCTGTAGATGGACTTGCCAATGTTCCTGTTAATAAAACAACAGGCTCATTTGCTTCCTTCAATTGAGTTAATGTAGCTCCAATTTCACTGTGAGCAGCATTCCAAGTAATATTGTTTTCGCCCTTTCTAGGCTCTTTTAATCGAAGTTGTTCATCATATAATGACAACACAGATGCTTGAACTCTTGCATTGGTAATTCCGTTCGCATCTTTGTTTGGCATAATTAAGATTGGACGACCTTCACGAGTTTTTACTAAAACATTCGCAAAATCAAATCCGTCTGCAATAGAACTTGCATACCAATCTGCAACACCTAAGATAGTATCGTTTGGTTTTACAACATAAGGAATCGATTTTTTAACCGGTCCTTCACAAGCAGCCAATGAAGCTGCCGCTGTAGTAAACCCAACATACTTTAAGAAATCTCTTCTTGAAGTAGATGAATTTTCCAACGTTTCTTTATCTCCTAAAAACTCGTCTGTAGGAATTTCCTCTACAAACTCATTCTTACTTAGCGTTTCAACAATAGAACTATCTCTTAGTTCCTCAACACTTTGCCAGTATTTTTTGTTTGAAGCCATTTATATTGAATTTATCTTCTTAACTATTATTAATGATGACATTTACCACATTCCATTCCTCCTAATTGAGCAATAGTCACTTGATCAGTTCCATACTTCTCTGCAAGTTGCTTGTGGATTTTTTCGTAATACGGATTTCCTTTTAAATCCACGTTGGTTTTTCTATGACAGTCAATACACCAACCCATTGTTAATGGAGAATATTGATACATCTCATCCATTTGATCTACTGGCCCGTGACATTCCTTACAGTCTATTCCAGCTACCGTTACGTGTTGTGCATGCACAAAATTTACGTGATCTGGCAGGTTGTGAACACGAACCCATTTTATAGGTTTCGTTTTTCCTGTATATTCTAAGGCTTCAGGATCCCATCCTGCAGCATCATAAATCTTTTGAATTTCTTTGTCTAATTCTTTCTTACCATAGGTAATCCCGTCATATTCAATAGTAGTATCATCTGCTACTTCAGAAATACTTTTATGACAGTTCATACAAACATTTACAGATGGAATTCCTGAATGTCTACTATGTTTTGCTGATGAGTGACAGTACTGACAGTCGATTTTATT
>JAESUF010000103.1 GCA_016763215.1 Flavobacteriaceae bacterium | reverse complement strand
CAGAGGAGTAAGAATGTTATCAGAAGCGTTAAACATAGACCCAAAAGAAGCATCTATATTATTAGAGAAACACGGTAGTGTCCGTAAAGTAATTCAAAATTATTCATAATGGCTAACACAGACCTTTTAGGAAAAGGATTTCAACGATTATTAATTCTTTTATTCTTATTTATTGCTTCTCCTATTTTATTAAGTATTTCTTTTAAAGCAATTAAGAATTACAAAGAAGGCTTCCCTTACTTTATTAGTATTGTAAGTATTGTTATTTCTTCGCTACTTATTATCTATACAATATATTTTGCTTTTAAGACATTTCGAATTCTTTTGGATTCCCTTTTTTCAGAAAAACAGTGATCAAAAATAAGTTTCACAAATTATTTCATTGGGAACATTGGTCTTTGCTAATGTTTTATATCCCCAATATCCCCTATGCATTCTTTCATGGAATAAAAATTAGGAGCCTTGTTTTTTATACAGCTGTTAATCCTGGAATAAAAAACGCTGGAATTGGTTCGGAGTCTAAATATGAAACATTACAGATACTTCCAGATAAGTACATCCCAAAATCTGTCTTTCATGCTCAGAATCAAAATATTGAATTAACAATACAAAAAATAGCACAAGAAGGTATAACATACCCTCTAATTGTAAAACCAGATGTTGGTTTTAGAGGCCTTTTAGTTCAAAAAATTGAAAATGAAACAGCGTTAAAAACGTATTTAACAAAATATCCTGTTGCAATTATTATTCAAGAATTTTTGACTCACAAAAATGAATGTGGTATTTTTTATTACAGGTTACCAAATGAAGAGTTTGGAAAAGTAACTTCCATTACATTAAAAGAATTTTTAACTGTAAAAGGAGATGGTATCTCGACATTAAAAGAATTGGTATTGAATGATCAAAGAGCATTTTTATACTTTCATCTATTGCAGGAAAATTCATTATTAAAATGGGAAGATGTATTAAAAAAAGGAGTCTCTAAAAAACTTTCTTCTATAGGGAATCATTCAAAAGGAACTCGCTTTATCAATGGAAATCATTTAATAAATAAAAAGCTAGAAACCTCTTTAGACACATTAAACCATCAAGCAAAAGGGTGGTATTATGGCCGACTGGATGTAAAATACAATACGCTTGAAGAATTAAATAATGGAGATTTTAAAGTACTAGAAATCAATGGTATTTTAGCCGAACCAACACATATTTACGATGCTAGTAAGACAACCTATCTAAAAGCTCTAAAAACGATCAGAACACATTGGAAACAGTTGTATCGAATAGCTCACTACAATCACAAACAACAGGGGGTTCCTTTTAGAAAAACCATCCCTTTTATCAAAGAAATGCTAGCACTAAAAGCGTATTCGAATCGATTAAAAAAATTGTCTAAAAAATAGAATTAACGTACCAGTTCTTTCTTAGGTGTCGTTGGGTTGTATCCAAAATCTTCATCGGGAAGTTCAACCCCTAGTCGATTAATGATAAAACCTATTGAAGCAAAGTGGTGAATTGCATGACTATGTGCTTGAATTAATGCACTACCCAGGGTGTAACTAGCTGTAACTTTTCCAGTACCTAAATCATCTGTTACTGCTATCCCCATTTCAAAATCATCTTCTGAGAGTGTGTGCAATTTTGAGATAATCAGGTTGAAATATTCAATCCCTCCTTCTGTAGTTTTTTCAGCCAATGGGTTTCTTTCTCTTGCTGTGAAATCAACTTGTTTGGTCTCTAGTCCATTAAAAATACAAGAAAACACATCTAAAATATGTCTCATATGTGAACCAATACTAGAATAATATGGTGGTGCAGATGTACTGCTATATTGTTCGTCAGAAATAGAATTTAGCAACTTAATTCCCCTGTTAAGGTTCTTTTCTATGGCGTCTATCATGAATTCAGTTTTCGCAGCGATAAATATATGGGTTTAATTTAATTTGTGAAATTTTCTAGCTACTTATCTAAAAATACTTCACTTAATGTTGGTAGTCGAAATAAAGACTTCCTATTACAAAAAATGTTTCAAGAGAGGGTTAATTTATTTTTGGCACGCTCTTTGAAATTTGATTATCAAATGCGGAAGCCGAAAAGCTAAAGAGTAGGCAAAACCCTTAAAACCATAAATTATGAAAAAAGGTTTACTATTATTAGTAGGAATGTCCATGATGGTTTCACTTGTTGAAGCCAAAGAAGGCATAAATCCAACAGAAAGAACTGGGGTTGAATATCGTTATAATGAAGCAGTTTCTTTTATAGAAAGAGGTGTACAGTTTCATGTTTCCTTAAATGGTGATTTCGACTTTGATTCTAGATATGTGAGGACAAGAAGAAATTCAAGAATAAGAATTCGTAGAGATTTCAGAGGTAGAATTAGAAGAGTTGGTAATGTAACAATTAGTTACAATAGCAGAGGGAATGTAAGAAGAATTGGCTCTGTTTACATGAGTTACTATAGAAATTCATTAACAAATGTTGGACAATTAGGTATCCATTATAACAGATGGGGAGATCCAGTATTTTATGGACAAGTACGATATAACGATTATTATTATGACAATGTTAATTATTACAACCCAGGAATTTCTATAGGTTTTAATATAAACCTAGGGGCTATATGTGTTTATAATGACCCTTATTTCTATAGAAATGAATTTAGAGCAAACTATAGACAAATTAGAGAGGATGATAATTTCTACTACTATAGAGCAAATAAAAATTCAAAAGTCTCTAGAGATAGAATTCTAAAGAGGAGAAAACCTGGAAAGAGAGCTACTCAAAGTACTGGAATTAGAAAGAGGGGGGAAACAAATAGCAGAGTTCAAAAAAAGAAAAGAAGTTATACTACTCCTACGCAAGTAAAAAAGAGAACTCAAGTAAAAAGAAGAGTTACTAACAACAAAAAAACTCAAGTAACTAAAAAGAGAAGAGTTCAAACAAGTAAAAAAGTTAAGAAAAGAGTTTACAAAAAGAAAGCAACTATTAAGAAGAGAGTTCCAGCAAAGAAGAAAATTGAGAAATCAAGAAAAAGAAGATCTTAAAAGAAAAGACCGCCAATTGGCGGTCTTTTTTATTATCTAATTAGTTTCTTATACTTTATTCGTTTCGGCATCAAATCGCCTCCTAAACGGTTCTTCTTATTCTCTTCATAATCTGAGAAAGATCCTTCAAAGAAATACACCTGACTATCACCTTCAAAAGCTAAGATGTGTGTACAAACTCGATCTAAAAACCATCTATCGTGACTAATTACCACAGCACATCCTGCAAAGTTTTCCAATCCTTCTTCCAAAGCTCGTAATGTATTTACATCCAAATCATTGGTAGGCTCATCTAGAAGTAATACATTTCCTTCTTCTTTCAAAGTCATCGCTAAGTGCAATCGGTTGCGTTCACCACCAGACAGTGTGTTTACTTTTTTATTCTGTCCACTACCAGAGAAATTGAAACGACTTAAATAGGCTCTTGAATTCACCTGCTTCCCTCCCATCATTATTAAATCTTGACCGTCCGAAAAATTTTCCCAAATAGACTTATTTGGATCTATATTTGAATGGGCTTGATCTACATAAGCAATCTTAGCAGTCTCTCCTACTTTAAAACTCCCCTTATCAGAAGTTTCCTCTCCCATGATCATTTTAAAAATAGTGGTCTTACCTGCACCATTCGGTCCAATAATTCCAACAATTCCTGCTTGAGGTAGGTTAAACTCTAAGTTTTCGTATAACAATTTATCACCATATGCCTTAGAAACTCCAGTAGCTTCAATCACATTTGTTCCTAAACGAGGTCCGTTAGGGATAAATATCTCTAATTTTTCTTCTTGCTGTTTTTGATCTTGACTCATCAAACGTTCATAACTCTTTAAACGAGCTTTTTGTTTGGTTTGTCTTCCTTTTGCTCCTTGTCTCACCCATTCTAACTCTCTTTCCAACGTCTTTTGACGCTTGGAAGCAGTTTTACTTTCTTTAGCCAATCTTTTCGATTTTTGGTCTAACCAAGATGAATAGTTTCCTTTCCAAGGAATTCCTTCACCTCT
>JAESUF010000102.1 GCA_016763215.1 Flavobacteriaceae bacterium | reverse complement strand
TTTGGAGGTCCAATAGGAGCGGCCATAGGTTTTGCAGCAGGATCTGTTGTAGATAGATATACAAAAGAAGACTTTGAGCGTGATCGTCAAACGTTTCAACAAGAACCTTCAAATAGTTCTACCAATACACAGAGTGGAGATTTTGAAATCAGCTTATTAGTTTTAGCTTCTATTGTCATTAAAGTAGATGGAAAAGTAGATGAAAGAGAATTAAACTTTGTCCGTACACAATTTGTTGGAATGTATGGAAAAGACAGAGCTAATAACGCTTTCAAACTATTCAAAGGAATTATTAAAAAGGAAATTTCTTCAAGACAAGTGTGTATGCAGATTCGTAAGCATATGCCTCATTCGTCACGTTTGCAATTAATCCATTTCTTATTTGGAATAGCAAAATCAGATGAGCATGTTTCCGAAGTTGAAGTTGAAGAAATTCGAAAAATTGCTGGATATCTTTATATCAATCAACATGATTTTGAGTCTATTAAAGCAATGTTTTATAGCTCTACAATTAATGCATACAAAGTATTGGAAATTGCCAAAACAGCTAGTAATGATGAAGTGAAAAAAGCATACAGGAAAATGGCAAAAAAACACCACCCAGACAAACTGCAAGGATTGGGTGAAGAACATTTAAAAGGAGCTCAAGAAAAATTTCAAAACATTCAATCTGCTTATGAAAACATTAAGAAAGAACGAGGGTTGTCTTAACTGTATAAAGTTTTTTTAAGTGCTAATTTCAAAGCGAACCGTATCATTTTTAATATTGAATTCTCATGACTATCGAAACTTATGATGTAATCGTAATTGGAGGAGGTCCTGCTGGCGGTCAAGCTTCTAGAAACCTTGCAAAAAGAGGGCATAAAGTATTGTTGGTAGAACGATACCAAAATTTTGGGCAAAATGATTTCTCTAGTGCAGGGATGACCTTGGAACCGCTAAAGGAATTTGACCTTCCTAATAGCATTATTGGAGCATATTGGACGGATCTTATTATCCAGTGTTCACAAGATAGTTATCATTGGAAAGGAGAAGAAAACAAAGGAGTCGTTTTAGATTTTAAAAAACTACGTCAATTTTTAGCTGATGAATGTGTTGCGCACGGTGGAAAAGTGCTCATGGGTCATCGTTACTTAAAAAAAGAAGTAACCAAAGAAGGTGTGATTGTTGCTCTCTTAAATACTGAGACTTCAGAAACCATTAAAGTAGGAGCTGCATTAGTGGTAGACGCAACAGGACCTTTAAGAAAGGTGATGTTTGATGAAAAAGAAGAGCAGCCTCAGATGGTTTTGGGCAGTGGAACTGAGTATTTAATTGAAGTAGAGCAAGAAGTGTATGATGAATACAAAAACAAACTAGTTTTCTTTTTAGGACATAAATGGGCAATCAAAGGGTACTCATGGATTTTCCCCATGGAAAATCGGATTCTGAAAGTAGGAGCTGGAAAGACGCATATCAAGTCTAAAGACCAAGAGAAAACAAACAAAACAACAAGGAAGATTACAGAAAAAATTATTCAAGAATATATAAAAACTGAGAACTTTAAAATACTCGACAAACATGGTGGTATTTTACGGTATAGTGCAGGATTGAAAGATAAGTTCTACCACAATAAAGTGATTGCGGTTGGCGATTCAGTTTCAGCAATTAATCCGAGAGGTGGTGAAGGAATTCGGTATGCAATGCAAACAGCCAACTTGGCGTGTAAATATATCGATGAATATTTAACAAAAGGCAGTGCGAATTTTTCTAATTACCGTAGAACATGGAGAAGAAAAAAGTTGTTGAAATGGAGATTGAGTGAGTTTTCTGGTAGAAGAATGTATAGTAGATATTCCGATGAGCAAATAGAGAATCGAGTTAAATTCTTTTATCAAAATTTCACTATTGATGATATGGTTCAGAGCTTATTTAATTTTAAGTATAACAAAGTCGTTGGAAGAGTATTTCAACTTTTGGCATTAAAAATTTCTTATTTCCTTAAGAAAGAGAAATTTTAGGCACTAAAATTAGACTTCCCTCCCCTTTATTTTTAAGGCTTCAGCACTTAGATTTACAAGAAAATATGTATTTTCGCATTCTTATTAGAATATGTGATTTATGAGTGCAAGTTTCCTGAGTATAAAGGACTTAACTTACCGAATGTAGCCAAAGAAATACTTCAATATTGGGAGGAAAATAACATCTTTGAAAAAAGTGTTTCTACCCGTGAAGGTAAAACCCCGTATGTGTTTTTTGTAGGACCGCCATCCGCAAATGGATTGCCTGGAGTTCACCACGTATTGGCAAGAGCTATCAAAGATATTTTTCCACGTTATAAAACCATGAAAGGGTACCAAGTAAAGCGTAAAGCGGGTTGGGATACACATGGTTTGCCTATTGAATTAGGTGTTGAAAAAGAATTAGGAATCACAAAAGAAGATATTGGAAAAACGATTTCTGTAGAAGAATACAATGCAGCGTGTCGTAAGGCAGTAATGCGGTATACAGATATTTGGAATAACCTAACCCAGAAAATGGGATACTGGGTTAATATGGATGACCCATATATTACCTATGAACCAAAATACATGGAGAGTGTTTGGTGGTTGTTGAAACAAATTTATACAAAGAATTTGTTGTATAAAGGATACACCATCCAACCCTATTCTCCCAAAGCAGGTACTGGGCTAAGTTCTCACGAATTAAATCAGCCTGGAACCTACCAAGATGTAACCGATACAACAGTCGTTGCTCAGTTTAAAACGAAGAATGAAACACTCCCAGTTTTTTTACAAAACGAAGGAGATGTTTATATCTTAGCTTGGACAACAACTCCTTGGACATTGCCAAGTAATACTGCCTTAACGGTTGGTCTAAAAATTGAATATGTATTGGTAAATACCTTTAACCAATATACTTTTGAACCAACAAAAGTTATTCTAGCAAAGAATTTAGTGTCAAAACAATTTGCAGGAAAATATGCGCAAGTTGAAGATGAAGCTGAGTTGAGTTCCTATTCTTCAAGTGATAAGAAGATTCCATTTTTTATTGTGAAAGATTTTGTTGGAAAAGATCTTGTAGGAATTCGGTATGAACAGTTGTTAGATTATGTATTGCCAAATGACAATCCACAAGATGCATTTCGAGTAATCTCGGGAGATTTTGTAACAACGGAAGATGGAACAGGAATTGTACATACCGCTCCAACGTTTGGGGCAGATGATGCTTTGGTTGCAAAACAAGCTACCCCTGAAATTCCACCAATGCTAATTAAAGATGAGGAAGATAACTTAGTTCCATTGGTAGATTTGCAAGGTCGTTTTAGGTCTGAAGTAGGAGAATTTGGCGGGAAATATGTGAAGAATGAATACTATGCAGATGGAGAAGCACCAGAAAAATCTGTAGATGTAGAAATTGCCATCAAATTAAAAATAGAAAACAAAGCCTTTAAGGTTGAAAAATACAAGCACAGTTATCCAAACTGTTGGAGAACTGATAAACCAATCTTATACTATCCGTTAGATTCTTGGTTCATTAAAGTAACTGATGTAAAAGATCGCATGCACGAGTTAAATAAAACAATTAACTGGAAACCAAAATCGACTGGAGAAGGTCGTTTTGGAAACTGGTTGGCAAATGCAAACGATTGGAATTTATCACGTTCTCGTTACTGGGGAATTCCATTACCTATTTGGAGAACAGAAGATAAAAAAGAAGAAATATGTATTGGTTCTGTTGCTGAATTGAAAGAAGAAATGGCGAAAGCTGTTACTGCAGGAATAATGAGCAAAGATATATTCGCTGAATTTGAAGCAGGAAATATGTCTGACGAAAATTATGCGACCATCGATTTACATAAGAACATTGTTGATCAAATAGTCTTAGTTTCTCCTTCAGGAAAACCAATGAATCGCGAAAGCGATTTGATAGATGTTTGGTTCGATTCTGGATCTATGCCTTATGCACAATGGCATTACCCGTTTGAGAATAAAGAATTAATTGATGAGAATAAATCGTTTCCAGCAGATTTTATTGCAGAAGGAGTCGATCAAACTCGTGGGTGGTTCTATACATTACATGCCATAGCAACGATGGTTTTTGATTCTATAGCGTATAAAAATGTAGTGTCAAACGGATTGGTATTAGACAAGAAAGGGCAGAAAATGTCGAAACGTCTTGGAAATGCAACAGATCCTTTTGAGACCTTAGATACTTTTGGAGCAGATGCCACTCGCTGGTATATGATTGCCAATGCAAACCCTTGGGACAATTTAAAATTTGATATTGAAGGAATTGAAGAGGTAAAAC
>JAESUF010000001.1 GCA_016763215.1 Flavobacteriaceae bacterium | reverse complement strand
CTTTAGATACAGATCAAGCTATTCTTTTAAATACGTTCATTGAAAACTGTAATATGATGAATGTTAGTGGAGCGATGCTTGTAAAAAGTGATGATTCAGAACTCATAAAAAATGAAATAAAATACGGTACGCTAACATATCCACATCTTTACATAAGTGCAGCAAAGTTGATTTCTGATGGTTCAAATCAAGGGTTAACAGGCTGTCAAAGTAAAGAGTATGGTGAAGGTGCTCATGCTTCAAAGCTATATCCTAAAGGAATTTTCAACTTTAAAAACCCTCCTGTATTAGATGATTCTGACAAACCTCCATATCAAAAAATGGTTGATCAATTAGTTGAACTGGGGTGGCCTTTAATGATTCATGCAAACGGAGATCAAGCCATAGCGTATACGCTACAGGTTTTGCCTGAACAAACTGAGTCGAAGAAATTACTGCATCGAATAGAACACTGCTCCATTTTACCTCAAAATATTGAGGATGTTTTTTTAAAAATGAAAAAATCAAATATTCAACCTAGTTTTTTAATTGGTCACGTAGGATATTGGGGATATGCTTTTGATCAAGTTATTTTTAAAGATGTTTGTTTTAATAATGGAGTGAAATTTATAGATCACTTAGACCTATGCAAGAGTATGCTGCATCAGCATATTCCCTTTACGTTGCACAGTGACTACCCTGTAACTCCTTTAGGAGCGCTAAGGATGATGGAACAAGCGGTAACTAGAGTAACCGAAGCAGCTCCAGATATTAAAGAAATAACAGCTGGACTTAATGAAATAGAGGATGAAGATATAAACATTGCTAAAATTGAGAATATTCTTAAAATTGAAGGTATTATTAAGTCCAAATACGAGAACGTTTTATCTGATAATACGCTGAATAAAAATGAGTGTGTAACTTCAGAAGAAGCATTAGCTGCTGTTACTTATCAAGCAGCAAAACAGTGCGGTTTAGGAAAAGGTATTGGAACATTAGAAGAAAATTGTTCTGCTAATTATGTTATCTTAGAGCAGAATCCTATTTTAATGGATACTCCTAGCAAAGCCTTTATGAGGATGAGAAAAATTTCAGTTTTAGAAACTTGGAAGGATGGAATTAAAATATACCCACCTCAAGGTTCTGACTTAGAATATGTTTAAAAATAAAAAACCGAGCTGATTAGCTCGGTTTTTTATTTTTAATTTCAAAGAAGATTATCCTTCCATTATCTGAGCAGCAATTTGCTTGTAGCTTCCGCTTTCTAATTTACTTCGAATCGCTGAAAATGCAACAATCGTTTCATTGATATCTTCTTGCGTATGTGTTGCCGTAGGAATTAATCGTAAGATGATCAATCCTTTTGGAATTACTGGATATACAACAATAGAGCAAAATACTCCGTGGTTCTCTCTTAAATCATGAACCAAAGCCATTGCTTCTTGCACTTCTCCTTTTAAATATACAGGAGTAATACAGGTTTGTGTTGTTCCTAAATCGAATCCAGCATTACGCAATCCAGATTGTAAAGCTTTGGTATTTTTCCACAACTTGTCTTTTAATTCTGGCATGGTACGAATCATGTCCAAACGCTTTAATGCTCCTTTTACCATTGCCATTGGCAAGGATTTAGCAAACATTTGAGATCGCATATTGTACTGTAAATATTGTACTACATCTTTATCTCCTGCGAAGAAAGCTCCAATTCCAGCCATGGATTTTGCGAACGTTGCAAAATACACATCAATGCCGTCTTGTACTCCTTGTTCAAAACCAGTACCTCTACCGTTTTCGCCTAAGGTTCCAAAACCATGTGCATCATCTACCAAGAATCTAAAGTTGTATTTTTTCTTTAATTCAATAATTTCTTTTAAACGCCCTTGTTCTCCTCGCATTCCAAAAACTCCTTCAGAAATCGCTAAGATTCCTCCACCCGTTTTTTCAGCCATTTTCACAGCGCGTTTCATGTTTTTTTCAAAACTTTCAATATCGTTGTGCTTGTATACAAAGCGCTTTCCTGGATGTAATCTCACACCATCAATAATACATGCATGTGTATCAACATCATAAACAATGATATCATTCTTTCCTACCAAAGCATCAATGGCAGAGACCATTCCTTGGTAGCCAAAATTCACTAAATAGGAAGCTTCTTTCTCAACAAATTTTGCGCATTCTTGTTCTAATTGTTCATGGTATTTCGTATGACCAGACATCATTCTTGCTCCCATTGGGTAGGCCATACCATACTCTAAAGCGGCTTCTCCATCAACCTTTAATACTTCTGGATGATTTGCCAACCCTAAATAGTCATTGATACTCCAAGTAATTAATTTCTTTCCATTAAAAGACATACGATTAGAAATAGGTCCATCCAATTTTGGAAATACATAATACCCTTCTGCTTTATCAGCCCAATTCCCTACAGGTCCTTTATCTGCTTTAATTCTATCAAATAGGTCGTTCGTCATTTCTTAATGTTTTCTTAACTAATCGCTTTTAGCGGGTGTAAAGTAACCGAATTTTTAGGAGTTATTCAAATAAAATTGGTACTGAATCTATATATTGCAATGATACAAAAAACGATTTATTCTTGTAATTCAATATAATTTACTGGTTTATTCTGAGGCTTTTGTGAATCTAAAAAGCCTTGTTCCTTCATCCATACGTCACTATAAATTTTATTCATATAACGCGATCCGTGATCCGGAAAAATTAACACAACGATACTATCATTGGTAAACATCCCGTTCTCTGCATACTGCTCTGTGGCCTGCATCACTGCACCACAAGTATATCCTGGAAAAATGCCTTCCTTTTGAATAATCTCTCTAGCTTTATATGCTGCATCTTTGTCTGTCACTTTTTCATAGAGGTCTATCGTAGAAAAATCTGTTGCCGTAGGAATTAAATTTTTCCCCAAACCTTCAATTTTATAAGGCTGAATTTCATTCACGTCAAATTCACCTGTCTCATGGTATTTTTTCAGCACTGAACCTATTGCATCTACACCCAAAATCTTGATTTTCGGGTTTTGTTCTTTTAGATAGTTCCCAGTACCTGAAATAGTTCCACCTGTTCCACTAGCAACAACTAAATGAGTAATTTTCCCTTCTGTTTGTTGCCAAATTTCAGGTCCAGTAGTCGCATAATGCGCTTCAATATTCAATTCATTGAAATATTGGTTAATGTATACTGAATTTGGAGTTTCTTTATGGATTCTCTTTGCTACTTCATAGTAAGACCTTGGGTCGTCTGAAGGGACATTTGCAGGGCAAATATAGACCTCTGCTCCCATGGCTCTCAATCCATCTATTTTATCTATAGATGATTTATCACTTACTGCTAATTTACATTGGTATCCTTTTACCATCGCTATCATAGCTAATGAAAAACCTGTATTTCCTGAAGTAGTCTCTACAATAGTACTCCCAGGTTTAAGGATTCCTTTTTTCTCTGCATTTTCAACAATATGTAAGGCAATTCTGTCCTTTGATGAATGTCCAGGATTAAACATCTCTAATTTTGCAAAATATGTTCCTGGTAAATCTCTTGTAATTTGACTCAATCGAACCATTGGCGTTTGACCAACTAATTCGAGTATGTTATTATAAATCCCTTGATTTCTATTCATTCTCATTCTTTATCACAAAGAAGACTACACAAAGTCTTTTTTGTTTCAGGTGCAAAACTAAATTATTTTTCTAATTTATCTTCTAAAGCTAAGAAAAAGGTGTAATCTCTTGCTGTTTCTTTCAAAGAATCAAATCTTCCTGAAGCTCCACCATGTCCTGCATCCATATTAGTATGCATGATTAAAATATTTGTATCTGTTTTCAAATCACGTAATTTAGCTACCCATTTTGCTGATTCCCAGTACTGTACCTGACTATCATGCAACCCTGTAGTTACCAACATGTTTGGATATTCTTTTGTTGCTACTTGATCGTATGGAGAATAGGATAAAATATAATCATAATATTTCTTCTCTTTAGGATTCCCCCATTCATCAAATTCTCCTGTAGTTAAAGGAATACTTTCATCTAACATGGTTGAAATCACATCCACAAAAGGGACTGCTGCTACAATTCCATTGTACAACTCTGGATTCATGTTTACAATAGCTCCCATTAATAAACCTCCAGCAGACCCACCCATTGCATAGAGGTGATTCGATGAAGTGTAGTTCTTTTCAATTAAGTATTTTGAACAATCAATAAAATCTGTAAATGTATTTTTCTTGTGCAACATTTTACCATCATCATACCACGATCTTCCTAAATACTGACCTCCTCGAACATGAGCTAAGGCGTAAACAAAACCTCTGTCTAACAAACTTAATCGTGTGGTTGAAAATCCGTCAGAAATTGTATATCCATAAGACCCATAAGCATATTGTAGCAATGGAGTATCCTTTCCTAACTTGGTATCTTTATGAAACACTAAAGAAATGGCTACTTTTTTTCCATCTTTTGCTGTTGCCCAAACACGTTCACTTTTATAATTCGATTTATCAAATTTACCTCCAAGAACCTCCTGTTCTTTTTTGATTTCTTTCGATTGATCTTTCATATTAAAATCAATCACCGAATTTGGAGTTGTAAGTGAATTGTATGAATACCGAATAACATCAGTATCAAATTCTGGGTTAGAATAGACACCTACCGAATAAGTTTCTTCACTAAAGGGCAAATAGTACTCTTTTGTACCATCCCACCGTTTAATTCTAATTGTATTTAGTCCATTGGTACTTTCTTCTATAACTAAGTATTCTTTAAAAATTGAAACATCTTCTAACAGGGTATCTTCTCTGTGCGGAATTACATCTATCCAATGTTCTTTTTCAGTTTTATCAACTGACGTTTTCATTAACTTATAGTTCTTGGCACCATCTTTATTGGTTAGGATATAAAAATCGTCTCTGTAATGAGCTAGGCTGTATTCTAAATCTCGCTCACGTTTTTGAATTAGCGTAAATTCTCCTTCTGGATCGTCAGCAGAAATGACACTATACTCACTAGAAACACTACTATAACTACCAATCACAATATATTTTTGAGATTTGGTTTTGTAAACGTAGGTTCCAAAAGTTTCATCTTTTTCATGAAATACTTCCACATCTTCTGAAGTATCAGTTCCTAAAACATGTCGATAGATTTTTTCGCTACGCAACGTAACGGGATCTTTCTTTACATAAAAAAGGGTCTTATTATCATTGGCCCAAACAGAACCACCCGTAGTGTTCTCTATTTTGTCTGCATATACTTCCCCTGTTTCTAAATTTTTAACATAAATCACATATTGTCTCCTACTTACAGTATCTATGGCATAAGCCGCTAGCTTATTATCTGGACTTATATTCAGTCCGCCTAATTGAAAATAATCGTGTCCTTCCGCTTCTTCATTTACGTTGAACATGATTTCTTCAGCTGCCTCTAAATTTTCTTTTTTACGAGCATAGATAGGATATTGATTTCCTTTCTCGAAGCGAGAAATGTAGTAATAGTTATTCTTATAGTAAGGTACAGATTCATCATCTTCTTTAATCCGTCCTTTCATCTCTTGAAACAATGACTCTTTAAAATCATTGGTATGAGACATTACATCATCATGATATTTATTCTCCTCATGTAAGTAATCATAGACTTTTTGAGTCTGTTCGTCTTTCTCTTTAGCATTCTTTTGCTCTTCTGATAAGCGCATCCAAAAATAATTATCGATTCTCGTATCGTTATGGATGGTTAATTCTTTTGGTAATTTCTCTGCAACAGGCGATTTTGCGTCTGTACTCTTCATGTTCTCTAATTTACTTTTCGGGTGCAAAAATAAGACTTATTCCCATAGCGGATGGTAAGATTTCCCCATACCTCTTAATTAGGAATATACAAGAGCAAAAATAATTACTTATATTGTAGCATAATACTAACTAAAAATCAAATAATGGATCAGAATCAACCAAGACCGGAAAATTACCTTGTTTTTGCAATTTTAACAACTATTTTATGTTGTTTACCTGCTGGAATTGTAAGCATTATTTATGCCGCTAAAGTTAATGGATTATACGCTTAAGGCCGCTTTGACGAGGCCATTACTGCTTCTAAAAATGCTAAAACATGGGCTATTGTTTCTGCAGCTGTAGCCATCGTCGGAATTATTTTATACTTTCTTTTCTTTGCTGCTTTATTTGCATCTACTTTAGGTGAATTTGAGTAAATGAATAAGAAATACAAACTATTTATTGGGATATCAGCAATAGTGCTTCTATCCCTTTATTTTTTATACAACCCAAGTACTACTAATTTTTTCCCTGAATGTCCTTTTTATACGTTTACAGGGCTATACTGCCCTGGATGTGGTTCACAAAGAGCCATACACGATCTAACACATTTACACCTCATTGATGCTATAAGCCACAATGCTCTAATGATAGGTACGTTGCTCTTTGGTGGTGGATTGTTTCTCTATTCAAAAGAAAAATTTTACACATTAGTATACCATCCAAAATCGCCATATATTATTTTCGGAATCATTGTCCTTTTTTGGATAGTACGAAATTTACACATCAGTCCTTTTCATTTTCTAGCTCCGTAAGAACACTAAAAGAAGTTACGTTATGAACAAATTTGTTGGCATAAAAAAGAGTAACTTTGGTGGTACTAATATTTATACATTAAAACTATGTTTGGAGATATGTCTGGGATGATGAATCAATTGCAGCAAGCGCAACAAAAGATTGAGGAAACAAAGAAGCGATTGGATACTGTATTGATTGACGAAGAACTACAAGGGAAAGTAAAGGTCACTGTGACTGCTAATAGAATTATTAGAGCAATACAAATTGATGGATCTGTAATGAATGATCCTGAAGAGTTAGAAGATTACTTAGTACTTACATTAAACAAAGCTCTTGCAAGAGCTAGTGAAATTAACGAACAAGAAATGGCTGTTGCTGCAAAAAGCGGGATGCCTAATATCCCAGGAATGGATCTTTTTAAATAACTGTGAGAACTCTTTTCTTACAAATAGAAGATTATATGTTGCCCTGCTATAGCAAGCAATTGTTTGGGGTAGACTGTTTGGGTTGCGGGCTACAAAGATCCTTTATTTTACTTACTAAAGGTGAGTTTATTGAAGCTTTTAAAATGTATCCAGCAAT
>JAESUF010000101.1 GCA_016763215.1 Flavobacteriaceae bacterium | reverse complement strand
GTTCCTAAAGTAACCCCTGTTTGAGTTATCAAAGATTGACTAGGAGTACTATTCTCAAATATTGGTGGAGTTGTGTCTTGTGGTGTTAAAACAATATCGTCAATCCCAAAGGTTTCGAACCCTCCTCCATCTACTGTTAAGGTGACTACTGTAACTCCTGTCCAATTTAAAGTTACAATTTCTCCTGCTGTTTGTTCGATAGCCTCTACAACACTGGAATTAGTTCCTCCTGTGGGAGTGAAGAGAACATTGGTTGGTACACCACCATCTCCGTCTGCTAGAAAAAGATATATGCTTGCAATATCGACTGGTTGAGAAAATGTAATTGTCATAGACGTACTAGCATCTGGAATCTGAGTAAAAATAACGTTCCCTGATGAGCCTTCGAATCCACCTCCATTAACAAGTTGGGCATCATTATTAGATGTTGTTACTGTTGCTGTTATAGAACTTACTGTTTGAGTAACATTGGTACCGTTGTCTGTACCTGTTTCCCAATCAAATGTTTGAGAAAAAGTAGAATGATTAAATAAAATGATAGCAAGAAATGCCAGTAGAAAAGTAATTTTTTTCATGGTAGTTTGTTTTTTAGTAACGTTTTTGAGGGCTTTCAAAAGTAGAAAAAAAAATTCCCAAAACCTTCTGTAACACTATCGTTTAGAGGGTTTTGGGTAAAAACAGGTATAAATACCCGTGAATTTATTAACTAAAAAACGCCGCAAATTGCGGCGCTTTTTTAATGAAGTGATCGTTACTTAGTATTTCACTAAATGTCTTGTTCTTTGAACTTCTCCATTTACAACTACTTTCAAATAGTAGAATCCGCGTTTTAAACTAGAGAGGTTTAATCTAGTCCTTGTTCTGCCTTCATTCACAGCTAGTGTGGTTTGGAAAACTTGCGCTCCTCTATGGTTGTATATTAACAACTCAACATTAGCATCTGCGGTACTGTTGAATTTTACATGTAAATAATTTCTAAAAGGATTTGGGAACACTTTTAAATTCGTAATACGAACAACATTCGTTTCTGAATCACATCCTCCTAAAGTATCTCCATGCCATAAGTGCCAAGTTACTGCCCACCAAGGAACACATATTGTTTTTCTTCCTTTATGACAAACTTTCACACGATTGTGATGACCATGATGTCCACATCTTATGTCAACAACATTTACGATAACATCCGCAGTAGTTGAACATCCATTTGCGTCTGTAACTGTTACGTTATATGTTGTGGTTTCCGTAGGGCATACATCAATAGTTTGGGTATTTTCTCCAGTATCCCATTCATAAGTGTACGGGGCTGTTCCTCCTATTACACCTTCCACACCAATCGATGTACAAGAGGCAGGAGTATAGCCAAGATATACTGTTGGACTTTCGGTTACTGTAGCTTCCAGTGGTGTTCCTTCTGCAATTGTAAAGCCTTGCATTACTGAATTATTTAAGGCATCAACAACTGTTACACTATACGTACCTCCTTCTAAACCACTAAGGACATTTCCTGAGGTAGTTACACCGGTACTCCATTCGTAAGAATAGGGAGCACAACCTCCAGAAACAGTTACTGTAGCAGCTCCGTCAGAAGCGCCATTACATGTTACATCTGTAACAGTAATATTGTCTAATGTGATCGTTTTTAATAGAAATTGTGCAGATACAGGAAAGTGGTCTGAAGACGTTCTAGTATAATCGCTATCATAAAATTCGTAGTGTACACGGACAGAAGCATCAATATACTCTTCTTCTAATTCATTAGAAATCATAATATGATCGATCATATTTTCTCTAAAAGCATATGATCTAAATCCTTGAGCGCTTAATGTTGAAGATAAGATGTTATAATTAACAGGGTCATTTACATAAACATCATAGGTAGAAGTTGTGGTTACTACATCGGCAACAGTTACATCTACATCATCATTATAATCTCCCAGTACAATTAAGTTCGCATTGGCATAGTGTGCATCTAAAGAGTCTTTTAAAACTTCGACATCATATTTACGCATGTCGTAACGCTCTTGAGGACTATTTCCGCTGTTAGCTCTTGCATGTAAATCAACGATATGAATTTGCTGTGTATTTCCATCGATGGTTATATTTACTTTCATCATAAATGGTAATCTACCACTCGCATAGAAACGTGTTTTATCTGCAACTGGGTATCCTACTAAAGCGGAGTCATCCCCTCCATTATAATAAGGATGAATGGACTCTAGTAATACTTTAGTTTCGAGAACCTCTACTGTGGCTGTATTATAGATAAACCCTATTCTCTGTTTTGTTCCCAGATTATCATTGGGGTATGATGTTGCATCTGATAACACATAATCATATCCTGGAAGTTCATCAACCATTTGCATAAATAGTACATCGTCAGCAATTTCTTGTACCGCATAGATGTCAGCATTTAATCGTTGAATCACAGTTTTAACACTGTCTTTTTGAATTTGATCTGAATTTGGATTTCCAGCAGGAGGAGAGTTCGCTTCATCACCAAACCATTCTATGTTCCAAGTAACAATATCGAAAGCCTTCTCTTTTGCAACTTCTACAGATGTATCTGGAGCAGTATATTCTGGAGCACATGCAAGATCTTGTTTTAATCTTGGTAATAATTGGTAGGTAGTAAAGAATCTTCCAACGACCCCAATTGCTTCAGAACAAGTATCTGGCTGACCTAAGCCAACAAGGGTAGTTACATCATTGTCAATTCTAAGTTCTCCAGTTCCACTGGTATCAGTAAGTGTGTAATTTGAGTTTCCAAAAAGGATGTCTCCAGGTGTTGGAAAACTAGGATTCACAATACGTACCAATTCAGCTGGGTGATCTCCTAATTGACTTAGCGTAATTGTTAAAGGTGTTATTGGAACATTTGGCAAACCGTTGTTGGTTACTTCAGTAATTGTACTTAACTGAATTTGATCGTTAAATGCACTACGAGTACCCGTTACGGTAATTGAATCACCAATCATAAAAACACCATCTCCGTGAACCTGTGCATCAAAAATTGCGATTCCTCCAGTTGCATCCTGAATGTAAGCAGATCCTCTAAATTGATCTGATACAGTAAGAACTCCGCTTATTGTTACCAATTCTCCAGCTGCTGTGGTACGAGCAACCGCAATGGTAATTGGATCTGGTGCAGGAATAATCGCTCCGTTTTCTGTTCCAGGTGTTGGGGTCGCTTGTGTATACGTACTTGTATTACGAGTTCCTCCTTGACCATTAGGGATACGTTGCAACGAATGTCCATCTTTATTCCCTAATTCCCCTTCGTTAATTTGTGCTTGACCAGTATTTAATAAGACCAATAATTCTGCATCGTCACTATCATTGGTATCATATACCAAAGCGTCTATTAAGTTTGATGTAGTGATTGCTGTGCTACTTGGAAAATCAGTTGCATCTCCAGTATACAAGGCCACTGCATCGGCTCCGTTTTGCAATCCATTACTCGGTAAAATCATGGATGCATTTGGAACAGCTGTATTTCCTAATACAAAATACCCATCAGCATTTGTGGTTTGACCATCTAAGTCATACGCAGCATAGCTTAAGTTGTTTGACCCGTTGTACATCACTAAAACAAATCCATCAAGGGATGTATTTCCAGTACCTCCATCATACAATTCAACAAACTCTAAGGTGTCGGTCCCTGCTGTGTCAGCATCTAGTTCATTAATGACGAGGTTTATCGGTTCAGTAGCATTTGTATTTGCAGCACCTGGTGTTGGAATGGCTTGTGTGTACGTATTTGTGTTACGTGCACCACCCGTTCCATTTGCAAAACGTTGTAATGAATGTCCGTCTTTATTTCCAGCGGCATCCTCGTTAATCTGTGCTTGACCAGCATTTAATAACACGGCTAATTCTACGTCGTTAGAATCGTTGGTGTCATAGACTAAAGCATCTAATAAGTTGGTAGTTGTTACGGAAGAACTGTTTGGAAAATCAGCTGCGTTTCCAGAATATAAAGCCACAGCATCGGCACCGTTTTGTAATCCATTACTATTAAATGTAAGGGATGATACATTTGGAACGGCTACATTTCCAATCACAAAATATCCATTTGCATCCGTAGTTTGCCCATCTAAATCGTAGGCTGCATAACTAAGGTTGTTCGATCCGTTGTAAAAGACTAGTACATAACCATCCAATGATGAGTTTCCGACTCCACCGTCAAACAATTCTACAAACTCTAATGTATCTGTACCAGCAGTATCTGCATCTACTTCATTGATTAAAATAGTGGTAGGTACTACAACAGCTCCATTTGCAGCTCCAGGAGTAGGAGGTGCTTGACCATAAGTTGAAGTATTTCTTAATCCGCCATCTCCATTTGGAAGACGTTGCGAAGAATGTGCATCTTTATCGCCTCCGTCAGCCTCGTTTATTTGCGCTTCACCAGAATTTAATAAAACCAATAAATCAGCATCGTCAGCATCACTTGTGTCATAAACAAAAGCATCAACTAAACCAGTAGTTGTAATTGCAGTGCTATTTGGAAAATCAGCTGCGTTTCCAGAATATAAAGCCACAGCATCGGCACCGTTTTGTAATCCATTACTATTAAATGTAAGGGATGATACATTTGGAGCG
>JAESUF010000100.1 GCA_016763215.1 Flavobacteriaceae bacterium | reverse complement strand
GGCAACCTTTCTTTCTTTTATCCCCGTTGTTTTAATAAGTAATTCTCTTTCTGCTAAACTAATGTTTTCATAGGCTAAATTTGACACTGTTGTTTTTGGAACACAGGCAGATAAGCCAGCTATTTTTATATTCGGAACAGAAAAAATAGCCATAAATTAGGTTCTTTCTTGAATTAAATTATAAATATCATGGAGCGTATTTGAAGTCCTTAAATCATCTCCAGTAATGGTAACCTCAAATTCTCTATCTATGTAAGCAATTAATATAAGAGCATACATAGAACTCCATACATCTAAATCTCTATAATCGGTATCTGATTTTAGAGAATCTGTGTTTTCTAATTCGAATTCTTCAGAAATATTTTTGGTAAAATCGGTTAAAGTCATTGATTGTTTTATCATTTTACAATGTGATTGTAGTAGCTCCCCACGAAAGTCCAACTCCAAAAGCAACGAGCATAATTTTATCTCCTTTTTTGGCTTTCCCTTCTTTCATTGCTTCCTTAAGAGCAATAGGAATGCTCGAAGATACTGTATTCCCTATATTTTCGAGGTAAATATAAAATTTATCCTCTGAAATCTTCATTTTTTTTCTCAGCGTTTCTAGTAAAAAAGAATTCGCTTGATGAAATATAAAAAGATCAATATTGTCTATTGTTAATTTATTTTTCAAAAGCGTTTCTTCTATTAATTTAGGAACACGTTTTAAGGCAAATAAAAAGATCCCTGTCCCATCCATTTTTAAATATTTGGGAGACGTTATATTGTTGTATTTATCTAAAATTTCTACCGAAGATTCTTCGGTTAAAGGATGTCTTGCGCCTCCATCTTTTTTAATAATATAGTCATACCCTTCTCCGTCTGTTCCAAAACAAAACTGATGTATTTTTTCTTCTTTGCTAGAGGATAGCAATGTTGCAGCCGCAGCATCTCCAAATAAATATCTAGATGCTTTATCTTTTGGATGTAATTGCCGTGTAAGCGTAGATGCTGTAATTAATAAGACCTTTGTAGCAACACCGGTTGCTATTAACCCATTTGCAATACTAACTCCATAAACAAAGCCGCTACAACCTAAATTATAATCGATGGCTCCTGCTGATTTTTTTAAGCCTAATTTTTCATGGATAACACAAGCTGTAGTTGGCGTGTAATAATCAAATTCTTGTGCGCAAAAAATTAAAAAATCAATGCTTTCAGGCAAAATTCCGTACTCTTCAAATAACAGATTTGCCGCTTTTATTCCAATATCAGAAGCAAGCTCATTTTTATGAACAATTCGCCTTTCCTTAATTCCAAGTTTCTGTAAACTATCAGTATTTGAAGCCTCTGGAAAATTTGCTAAAAGCTGATTATTGTCCAATGTAGTCTCAGGCAAATAATAGCTAATTCTTTCTATAAAGGAATGAGTCATTTAATCATAATTTTATCCTTGACGACTTTTTTCATCCTCAGGGTATGTTATTGTTTTTCTTTCAATTTTAGGATACTGAGTGTGTCGTAAATTTCTAACTTGGGTTTCCACACTTCTAAATTAGTGTAACAAATGTAATTAAAAAGATGCTAATTTCTTTGAGGTCAATCAATCTCTTTTATCCTTGAAGATTCTGATTCTTTCCCTCTCAAGTAAATTTTAAAAAAAGGCACATTACAAAAGTATTTGTGATGAGTTTTTGAGTCAAGGTTGGAAATAATGTGGGCATTTTTATTTTTAATCACAACTATTTATTTTCCACATGTTCTGTAAAACCAGACACTAAAATCCCTGTTGGTAATGCAAAAAGACCGATTCCTAAGATAGCGATGACTCCTCCTAAAATTCTGCCCATATCTGTGATAGGATACATGTCTCCATAACCAATGGTCGAAAACGTAACCACTCCCCACCACATGGTTTCAGGAATGCTCGAAAACTTATCGGGTTGCGCTTCATGTTCTAGGTGAAACATAATACTAGAAACAACCAACAGCATAAATAAAATAAAAACAAGACTGATAATTAGTTGTGCCTTTTTTTTACGAATTACAGAGGAAATTACTTCCAATGCTCTTACATATCGAGCGATTTTAAACAATCGGAAAAACCGGAAGAGGCGTAAAACTCTTAAATGACGTAAGTCTATGGCAAATGACGTAAGGAAAAAGGGCAGTATGGAGAATAAATCAATAATTGCCATCGGTGTAAATGCAAAACGTAAGCGGCCTTTAACAGGGTGCTTATATTTATGATGTTCTACAATAGACCACAATCGGGAAAAGTACTCTATCGTGAAAACAATGATTGAAAAGGTTTGAAAACCATCAAAGAAATCGCCATAAGCGTCATCGATAGATTTGACAGATTCTATAATAACAGCGATGATGTTAAAGCATATTAGAAGAATTAAAAAGAGGTCCAAATATTTTGGAAGCCCCTTTTTATCTTCTACATTTTCAATGGCGTTGAAAATTAACTGTCGAAATTTTTTCATCTCTTTTTAAGAACCTTTTTACGGCTTAAAATAGTTCCTGTCATCAGGAGCTTCATTCAAGGTAAAAGTATGTTGGTATTCTGGATTGTAAACACTTAAAATTTTATACGTTCCAGATGTTTTCCATTTACCTTCTTCCCAAGTTCCATCTTCATTTAAATCCTTTTCAATATTCTGTGACTGTATCAACACACGACCCCAAAAGAGCCATTTACCATCAACATTGTGTACTTAGTATACTCTTACTGGATCTATTTGAAAAATACGTGCACTAGGCTTATTTTTAAATTCGAAAATCTTTCCTTCTACATCTTTTAATGTAATTGGATTTTTTCGATGTTTTTCTAAATTGAAAATGTCTACTGGAAACCCTTGCTCATCGGTTAATTGAAGGGTGTCATTAATTTCTACGAAACTTCCCATGTTTTTATATTTTTAAAATTTGAATGTTAGTTAATACTTTCCTCCGTACAGCTTAATTAAACCGTCAAAGCCATTATGATAAAACTGAGTAAGCCCATCTTCAAAATAATAAAAGGTTGAAGTCCACTGTACAATACAGCTTTTGTCTACTTCTTTTTCTATCACTTGTATTTGAGCATGATACTTTTGTATCATTTCTCCCCATTTACCTTTGTGCCATTTGTATTTATAGCGCATATTTTCATTGTCTACAAATACCAGCTCTTCCCAAGTAGGTGGTTGCCCTGGGAATGTTAGTTTTCTACGAATGTTTCGGTCTTTGTCTTGCCCTTCTGGTATTTCAGAAATAGGGATATCTGGGTGCCATTGGTTGATGTTGTAAAACCCACCTACCATGTCCCATACTTCTGCGGCGGGTGCGTTTAATTCACACACTGTTACTACTCGCCAATCTTTGTATTCTTTATTACTCATAATGTTGTTGTTTGTTTAAAGCATTCTAAAACAAGGACCATAATTTTGTCCATTTTCATTTCCAGGAATTGGAGTTTTCATTAGAGGGATTGCAAATTTCTCTAGTTTGAACATCACTTCAATGGCATTCACCAATGCTGCTTGTCCACGTCCATTAACAGCCCAAGCATCTTGCAAGAACTTCACTAAATCGGTATACACCTTGTCAAACTCGTTTATTAAATGCCATATTTCAGGAGTTACATCTCCTTTTTTGTAACCACCTTCAGGAACTCTTGCTACATCATAATTCTCTGGTCTTGGCATTGGGTCTTTGAAATAATAGGTATCTCCTTCTTGGACAATTCTCTTTTGATGATAAACCTCCCAAAAACGATAGAAATGGGCTAAATTATCACCCTCAACAACAGGAGATACATTTTCTGAACCTTCTCCTTGTTCTTTAATCATTTCAATAGCTTTAGAAACACTTGATGCATCTGCCATTACCCACCAAGATAATGGTCCTGCCAATTGACGCTCTACATCCATTTTAGGTTGTATTTCTTGAAATAATTGATTAATTCTGTCATACAATTGACCAATGGTTGTATTGTGTTCAAAGCTGTGGTCATGGTGATGACCTCCTTCGGTACCATCATGATTACATAAACCGCCTAATTTGACTAACTTTTTGGTGTCATAATCATAAATATCTGCAATTGCATCAGGTAATTCTATCTCAAGAAAGTTTCGTAAAGAACAATCATTTAACCCTTCTAGGTATAGAAATAGTTCTGGATGCACACCTCCAGGCAATCCCGATGGGAATTTTAATCCATTTTTTGAATCATAAATTCTAGGTTCTCCTCCAATTCCAACGATCATATTACAGACCATGGCCATGTGTAACATTTCTTCTTGAAAAATATTACGAATAGATTTTGCAACTTCCCCATTGTTGTCTTTAATAGACCACATCGCTTGTAAATAAATTGGAATGGTAGCAAACTCTAAAATAACAGCACTGTTTAATAATTCTTTTAGTACAAATAGTTTATTCTCATGGTCGTCTTCAGTCAACTGAGAATGACTAATCAACTCAGTTATATTGGTTATTTGAAATGCCTTTTTCTGAAAAGTATTTTTAAATTTTTGTGAACTCATTGTTATATGTTTGATTTGTGAATTAGCTATTTTTCCCTGTTAAGTGTTCTACCAACCTAAAAGCCATAGCTGTCAATGTAAGTGTTGGGTTTACAGCACTTCCTGTAGGAAAAGCAGCATTAGAACATACATAAAGATTCTCGGTTTCATGAACCTTCATGGATTTATCTGTAACGCTATTCTCGGGAGATGTACCCATCCGAGCCGTCCCTGTTGTATGATGCCCTCCCGGTTTATCTACTTTAGATGAGGTGATTTCCAATCCCATTTTTTCAAGAACATTTTCAAGTAATCTAAGGCGATCGTTTGCATTATTCATTTCTTCTTCAGTTCTACTAAAATGTACAGTACTCTGAGGCAATCCAAAACGGTCTATTCCAGGTTTTGCTTGTAACCGATTGCTGTGTTTTCCTTTTTCTTCCAAAAATGCCTGCAGGTTCACTGTCATTTCTCCATATACGATTTCATCAATCTCCTCTCTAGTTTTTCCTTGAATCATGAGTTTCGCAATGTCTGTATTTGGTGTGGTACGATTTTTAAACATAAAAATCTTCCCTTTTTTCTGATGCTCTTTGGTATTGTAGCTATGTGACATTAATGTTGGAAAATCATATTCTTGAAACCATCCATTTGGATTTGATTTTGCCTTTCCAGTAACATTCAACATAGAATGGGAAACCACATATCTTCCTACCAAATCATAATCATTACCAATACCATGCCTCCAGAAATCACTTTTAGATGCCATTAATAATTTAGGAACATTATAAGCCCCAGAAGCAAGAATAACGGTATCTCCTCGCACGGTAAATTCCTTCCCACTAAGGTTGTCTGTATAAGTAACAGATTCTATTTCTTCCCTATTTTTTGCATTTACCTGATGTACGGGAGAATTGATACGAACTTCAAAATTGACAAAACGAACGTCGTTCTTTAAATCGTCCAATACGTATTGAGCATTAAATCGCCCTCCAATTGGACAATATTTACACGTCCCAGTAGTCATACATTTTCTGTAACGAGCAATCGGCATTTTTCCTGACTTAATTTTACTTTTCGTTCCAGGGTCAAGATCACCTTCTTGGTACACAACATCTAATTGTTCCCAAGCATCGATCACTTCTCCATCTGCTGCAGTCCACTCAAAAGGAGGAACAGGGAAGGGTTTTGATCTAGGAATCCATTCTTCATTATCATCTCCACAAACGGATAAAAATGCTTCAGCATCGTTGTAATAAGGTTCTAAATCTTCGTAATTAAATGGCCAGTCTGCTCCTTCACCAGTATTGGTATGAAGATTAAAATCTTCAGGACGAAAACGCAAACACCAAGCTCCCCAGTGCATGGTAGAACCTCCATAAGCTTTTACACGCACACCGTCGGTTTGATAGTCGATATTTCCTGTAGAATCGGCTTCAAATTTTTGATCGTAAGTAAAAGTATAAGGTCTTTCTCCTCGGGTAATATAATCCCACCAAAAACGCCTGTCTTTTGCAATAATTTCTGGGCCAGCTTCTAGAATTAATACGGAAGTATCATGTTTGTGTTCTAACAACCCTTTGGCAACTGTTGCGGCAGCAACACCACCACCAACAATTACGTAGTCAAATTTATCTTTCATGATTCTCCGTTTTTTGAATTGTTATTATCAGGATTGTAGGCGCGTACTCTAGAAAGGCGATTGTATCTAGTGCCTCCTAGGAATCCGCTGTAATTCCTGGCTCTTTCACCACCATTTTTAGTTCCCCAACTTTTAAACCCACCGGCAACTATTTGCATTCGTATGAATTCGTTGACAACAAACACTTTACAGT
>JAESUF010000099.1 GCA_016763215.1 Flavobacteriaceae bacterium | reverse complement strand
TTATACCAACGGCTTTTTAGGTCATCCAGCTGTTTTTCCTTCGTTTTACATTTAAGCTGGCCCATTACTCTGTCTTTTTGTGTTCTATTTAAATCTGAAATCTCTGCTTCAATATTTGACAACTTATTTTTCAGCTTTTTTAATGCCTTCTCTTGGTCTCTCGAAAGTTGATGCTTATCTTTCTTAGAGTTATCTTTTTCAACTTTAATAATGGTTCTTTTTTCTGCTTCACGCATATTCTCCATTTTATGTTGCTCTAAGAAATAATCTATATCTCCTAAGTATTCTTTAATTACTTTGTCTTTAAACCCATAAACGGTTGAAGTCAACCCTTGTAAAAAATCTCTATCGTGAGAAACTACAATTAATGTTCCTTTAACTGTTTTAAAGCTTCTTTCAATACATTTTTGGATGCAATATCTAAGTGGTTTGTTGGCTCATCCATGATAAGCACATTGAATGGCGACAACAACAATTTACACAATGCCAATCGGTTTCTTTCTCCACCAGACAAAACCTTTGCCTTTTTATCTGCTGCATCTCCACCAAATAAGAATGCCCCTAACATATCTCTAACTCTCATTCTGTTAGAATCTGTTGCAGCATCTTCCATGATTTCTAAAACGGTTTTTTCTGGCGGCAAATGCTCTGATTGATTTTGAGCAAAGTATCCTATTTCCACATTATGTCCGAGCTTTAAATGCCCTTCAAATGGAATTTCTCCAACCATTATTTTTGCTAGTGTCGATTTCCCTTGTCCGTTTTGTCCAACAAAAGCAATTTTACTATTTCGTTCTATCAATAAATCTACATTCTCAAGCACTTGTTTATCACCATAGCTCTTACTAATGTTTTGAGCTTCAACAACAATTTTCCCTGGTTCTTTTGAAATAGCAAAACGAACATTCATTGCTGCATTATCGTCTTGATCAACTTCAATAAGTTCTACCTTATCTAATTGTTTCATTAACGATTGTGCCATAGATGCTTTACTTGCCTTTGCTTTAAACTTATTAATAAGTAACTGCTTTTGCTTAATTTCTTTTTCTTGATTTTTCTGAGCTTGTAACTGCTTTTCTTTTATCTCTCCTCTCAATAATAAAAATTGAGAATATGGTTTTTTATAATCGTAAATCTGACCTAAAGAAATCTCTATTGTTCTATTGGTAACATTGTCTAAAAACATTTTATCGTGCGAAACCAACACAATGGCACCTGCATAGGATTTCAAAAAGGTTTCTAACCATATAATCGATTCTATATCTAAGTGATTTGTAGGCTCATCCAATAAAAGAATATCGTTATTCTGCAAAAGAAGTTTTGCCAGCTCAATACGCATTCTCCATCCTCCGGAGAAGGTATCTGTTAGCTTGTCAAAATCTTCCCTTTGAAAACCTAAACCCTGTAAAATTTTCTCTGTATCACCTTGATAGTTATAACCACCCAGTAATTCATACCGTTCTGTTAAATCTGTTAAATCAACAATTAACTGACTATACTCTTCACTTTCATAATCAGTTCTCGTAGCTAATTGGTCATTAATTTGATCCAGTTTTAGCTCAATCTCTTTAATTTCTTCAAAAGCTTGGTATGCTTCTTCTAGAATGGTTCTTCCTTCCACAAAATCTATATCCTGACGTAAGAACCCAATCTGGATATCCTTATCAAAAGCCATGGTTCCAGCACTGCTTTCTATATCTTTTGACAACACTTTTAACAACGTTGATTTTCCAGCACCATTCTTCCCTATCAATCCAATTCTATCTCCCTTATTCAATTTAAAGGTAATACCAGAAAACAAATTTGTCCCCATAAAAGAGACTGTTAAATTATGTACGTTAAGCATGAAATTCTATAAATTATTCTTGTGCAAAACTAGTTAAAAAAACACATAAAACGCTCTTAAAAACAAGTGAACTATTTCAAGTGGTTTTCTAACTAAAAAAGGAGTTAAACACTTCGTATAATCACGTAAACACAATGTAGGTTTGCAAGAAGTAAAAACGTATAAAAACAATCTGAATCGTCTATAAGTATTGGACTATTTCATTTATAAAAACATGACCCATCAAGATTTCAATCATATTTATTTCAAGTTTACAGGGAATAACAAAGGGATAAAACCTAAAGACTTTATTAAGACTTCTGGCAAAGAATTAAAGGAGTTTGTTGAATTTGTTTTAAAAACACAAACTTCTAAGAACCTAAAATAGGGTACTACTATTAATTTCCTCCAATTTTTGAAATAACCTAGAAGTCTATTCGCTTCGATTTTCTGGGTTATTTTTTTACAAACTTTACAGATTGCCTTCCTGTGCTATTATGAAAACCAAGAATATATAATCCAGGAGAAAGTTCGCTTACATCAAAATCGTACTCTTTTGTATAATTAATTTGTTGAATACGATCTCTTACTAAGAGTTTTATCAACTTCCCAGTGATGTCATATAGCTCAATCAATATATTATCTGCACCTAAATAAGAAACTGAAAGCTTTAAATTATCTCCAATGGGATTATCAAGCATTTTTATTTCTAAAGGAACTCTTTCAGTAGTGTACTGATCTGTAGACAATGTCTGATCTGTATATTTATACACCGTTGTTCCAGCAGCATATACCGTAGATGAATTCACAACAAAAATTCGATTTAAATTCCCTCCAACTCCTACATCGGTCCAAGTATCTCCACCATCTGTTGTTTCATGAATTCCAGCTCCATTTCCGCCCATCCATCCGTGAGTTTCAGAAATAAACCCTACTGCCTGTATATGAGATTCAGGAGCAGCTTTTGTAGTCCAGTTTGCTCCAGCATCAATAGTCTTAATTAGTTTTCCTACGTTAGGGCTCTCTGCTTCTACAGCGCCGAAAATTACATTATTACTCGTACCATCTAGTATTTGAAGTTTCCACACATACTCACCTGCAATCCCAGAATTGTCAATTTCGGTCCAAGTAGCTCCTCCATCAGTAGTTTTTATAATAATAGCTCCTGTTGCACTTTTCCCAGCTGCATACCCCAAATTTTCATTGACAAATTTTGTCTCTACCAATGCTGTAGCATGAGCAGTCATATCCGTATATTGCCATGTAGCGCCACTATCTGTAGATTTAATCATAAAAGCAGGTTCAAAATACGCTCCAAAACCATAAACTGTACTTGAGCCTACAGCATCTAAACCACAAATTGCTATTGGATTTATACTAAAGTTTGTTATTTGTGTCCATGTTTCACCACCATCATTTGTTTTGAATGTTTTGTTATTTAGTGTTCCAATGAAACCAATATTTTCATCTAAAAATTCGATATTCCTAAAATACAACCCTCCTCCTAAATCATCTCCATCTACTTTTAATTCCCACGAGTTTCCACCATCGGTAGTTTTATATATCGCAGCAAAAAAACCATTGGCTGCCCAACCTAAGTTCTCGTTTAAAAAGAAAACATCATCGTAACGTTGTCCATTGTTTACATCATTTGCGATACTTTGAATTGCATGCCATTGAAATTGGGCATTTACTGAAAAGAATACCGATAAAAATAGGACGGTTATGTAGTACTTGTTTTTCATTTTCGTTATTTTTGTGGGGGAAATACGTTTATTCAATGTAAAAGTATTAATTAATTAGAGAAAGTTGTTTATAATGTTCAAAAAAGGGGAAAAATCATATAGTGTTATCAAAGGTAAATGTCCACGGTGTCATGAAGGAGGTTTTTTCGAATTTCCATTTTCCTTTCACCCAAAAAAAATCACCAAGCTTCATAAAAACTGTCCACATTGTAATTTAAAATACATGATGGAACCTTCTTTCTTTTACGGGGCCATGTATGTAAATTATGGAATTACTGTAGGATTGTCTATCATTACTTTTTTACTTGCAAAATTCGTCTTCAGTCTTTCACTTCTACAATCTTTCGCTGCTATTTTCAGTATACTAATTCTCTTAGCTCCTGTTAACCTTAGATTATCAAGAATTTTATGGATTAATATGTTTGTAACCTTTGAAAGCAATCGTAAATCCAAGTAAATGATTTATCTTTAAATGCCCTCAAATTAGGAGCTTAAAAACCAATACTTACACGTACGTATTACTACTAATTTTTAGCCATATTTGGCTCATTCTATAAGATACTCTTATGAAAGCAAGATATTACCTATTCGTAGTCCTCTTATTATGCTTCAATCTTTCGAACGGTCAAAACAAAGCTGACTACTTTACTTCGATAATTGACACTACATCTAGTCTAGATGTAAAACTTAATACTATTGATAGTTTATTCTATTTTTATAAGGACATAGATAGTAAGAAAGCTGCATTGTACGGAGAAAACTATATCAATTTAGCTTTTGAAATGGAAGAGTATGAAAAAGCAATTAAAAAAACCATTCGCATTTTTCATACTATAAATATACAACTTGGGCAACCAGGCAGGGCGATGAAGCTCGCAGAAAAAGCAGAAAAACACCTTAACAAAACAACAAGTAGTTACCTTAAAGGTGGTATCTATTTAAAAAAAGGAGGAAGTTATTTTAATGAAAATAATTTTCAGGAAGCGATCAATAATTATAATCTAGCGATTACTAATTATAGTACAAGTGATTCAATTTATATTGCTGATGCTATTTTTTTTAGAGGTCAAGTTTATTTTGAGCTGGGGAATTTCTTGAAATCTATTGATGATTACAAGTTGGCTTCAAAATATTACGAAAAATTGGGTGATAGAGGTTATATGTTTTACACCCTGGCCAGTATAATTAGTATTAATGGCGTTAATGGTTTTACAGAAAAAGCTATTGAAGAAAGAGCTCAACTTATTAAAAAGAAGCTTGAGATTAATTTTCTGGAAGGGCTTTCAATCGATTATTACAACCAGTTTTCTTCTTACATGAAAACCAATAATAAAGAAAAACAAGAAGAGTATCTCCTCAAATCTATCGAGTATTCAATAAAAGAGAAAAACAATCAAAATAATATTTCCTTAATTTATTCTACTCTTTCAAAATTTTACGTTGATACTGATTTAAAAAAATCAAAAGAGTATTTAGATAAGGCCACCAAATTATTAACTTCAGAAGATAAAAGCGCTAATAATTACAAGCAATACAGAAGAGCTAAGGCAACCTATTTATTCAAAACTAATCGTAAAGAAATTGCATTAACACTTTTTTTAAAAAGCTTAAAAGACGCTGAAAAATCGAAAAACTATCATAACATTTTAGAAATAAATAAGAGTATTTCTCAGGTTTATGAAGCAAAAGATGATTACAAAAGTGCTTCAAAATATTACAAGAGATATACGTTTATTAAAGATTCTATTTTCAATCGAACAAAAACAAATGCTTTAGTCTATTATCAAACACTCTATGAAACAGAAAAAAAAGGA
>JAESUF010000098.1 GCA_016763215.1 Flavobacteriaceae bacterium | reverse complement strand
CATCGTAAAAATCGAGAAGTATTCCGGTAACCAAAAGTACAAAACCGATTGTTTGAACGAGATATTCGTTGTTTATGTGTTTTTTCTTTGCCTCGGAAGGCTCCGGAACATCGCAAATATCATCATGGCAACAAGCTTCACTCATAGAACAAAGGTAGTTTGTTTTTCGATATAAATTTATTATTCCATTTTGAGCACAATTTAAAACAGAAGGTATTTCCGACCTCAAAAACCATCTCTTTACCTGTCTTGGCAGGAAACTTTTGAACGGAAATTTAAAATTCCCCATTAAAAAAGCCCAACCTTAAAAAGATTGGGCTTAAATACAAGTATAAAATCAAATTATCCTGCTAGAATAATTACTTTATTATTTAGTACTTCAATAACGCCTCCATTTACAACAAATGTTTTTTCACCTTCGGTAGTTGTCAGTTTAACTTGTCCTTCTTTTAATGAAGAAATCAAAGCTGCGTGATTATCTAATATCCCCAATGAGCCATCACTTCCGGGCACAGTTATAGAACTTGCTTCTCCGGTAAATAGATTTTCATCGGGTGTTATTATATCAACGTTCATAATGAATGAATTTTTCGTTTAATTAAGCTTCCGCTAACATTTTCTTACCAGCCTCAATCGCTTCTTCGATAGTTCCTTTCAAGTTAAAAGCAGCTTCTGGGTATTCATCTACTTCACCATTCAAAATCATGTTAAATCCTTTGATTGTATCTTCAATAGAAACCAAACATCCTTTTAGCCCTGTAAATTGTTCAGCAACATGGAAAGGTTGTGACAAGAAACGTTGAATACGTCTTGCTCTGTGTACAGCTAATTTATCTTCTTCAGAAAGCTCATCCATACCCAAAATTGCAATAATATCCTGCAATTCTTTATATCGTTGTAAAATCTCTTTTACATCCTGAGCACATTTGTAATGTTCTTTACCGACAACGTCTTCAGTTAAAATTCTTGATGTAGAATCCAATGGATCAACCGCGGGGTAAATACCTAGCTCTGCAATTTTTCTGGAAAGCACTGTGGTTGCATCCAAGTGAGCAAATGTTGTTGCCGGTGCTGGATCCGTTAAATCATCTGCAGGTACATATACCGCCTGAACCGATGTAATTGAACCATTTTTCGTAGAAGTAATACGCTCTTGCATTGCTCCCATTTCAGTCGCTAATGTTGGTTGGTACCCTACCGCCGATGGCATACGTCCAAGAAGTGCTGATACTTCAGAACCTGCTTGCGTAAAACGGAAAATATTATCGACAAAGAAAAGTACATCTTTCCCTTGTGCTTCTCCTGCTCCATCACGGAAATATTCTGCAATTGTTAATCCTGATAATGCAACTCTTGCACGAGCTCCAGGAGGCTCATTCATTTGTCCAAATACAAACGTAGCTTTAGAAGCTTTCATTCCTTCTTTATCTACTTTAGACAGATCCCATCCACCATCTTCCATAGAGTGCATAAAATCATCACCATATTTGATAATTCCTGACTCTAACATTTCTCTTAATAAATCATTTCCTTCACGAGTTCTTTCTCCTACTCCTGCGAATACTGAAAGTCCACCGTGACCTTTTGCTATATTATTAATCAACTCTTGAATTAATACAGTTTTACCTACTCCGGCACCACCAAATAATCCAATCTTACCTCCTTTAGCATAAGGCTCAATTAAGTCAATTACTTTAATTCCTGTAAACAATACTTCAGTAGAAGTTGATAATTCTTCAAATTTTGGAGCAGGCCTATGAATAGGTAATCCATTAGCCCCTTTCTTAGGCAAATCTCCTAACCCATCAATAGCTTCTCCTGTTACGTTGAATAATCTCCCGTAAATATCTCCACCTATTGGCATTTGAATTGGACTTCCTGTTGCGAACACTTCCTGACCTCTTTGTAATCCATCAGTAGCATCCATAGAGATCGTACGAACAGTATCTTCTCCAATATGTTGTTGAACTTCTAATACTAAAATAGAACCGTCAGATTTTTTAATTTCTAATGAATCGTAAATTTTTGGAAGTTCAGCTGCTTCAGTGTTAAATTCCACATCAATTACTGGACCGATAATTTGAGAAACTTTTCCTGTTATTGTAGACATTATTTAAGCTTTAAAATTGAAATTTTAATTAAGGGAATAACGACCCCTTATTTTGGCTGCAAAGGTAATTTATTTCCCTGAAAATGAAAAGCTTTTTGAATTATATTATTTCTAAAAATGTTCCAAAAAAAAAGCCTCATCTTTCGATGAGGCTTTTTTAATATTTTGTTTAAAAATTACTCGTTGGTAACTTTAATCTCAACTCTTCTGTTGTTAGCTCTACCAGCTCTTGTATCATTAGTATCGATTGGTTTGGTCATTCCATAACCTTTAGAGGTTAATCTAGACGCATCTACACCATTCTTAACTAAGTAATCTCTTACAGCAGCAGCTCTTTTAGCAGATAATTTTTCATTTAATGAAACACCACCAGTATTGTCAGCATGACCTTCAACTACGAAAGTAGCTTTCGAGAATTCTTGCATGATTTTAACGATACCATTTAATTTATCAGAAACACCTTTTTTGAAAGTTGATCTACCTGAGTTAAACAAGATTGTTTTTGCAAATTCTCCCATTTTCTTTTCAGCAACTTCAGAAATTACTGGCTCTGGACATCCATTGTTAGATGCAGGACCTGCTTCATTTTTACAGTTATCATCTTTATCTAGTACACCGTCACCATCAGTATCTGGCCATGGGCATCCACCATTAGCAGAAGGACCTGCAACAGTAGCACATTTATCATCTTTATCTACAATACCATCTCCATCAGTATCAGGGCATCCGTTGTTTGCTTTTGTTCCTTTATCATTCGGACACATATCATCTTTATCAGCAATACCATCTGCATCTGCATCTGGACATCCGTTTAATGCAGCTAAACCAGCAACATTAGGACAAGCATCATCAGAATCTTTAATACCATCTCCGTCAGAATCTGGACATCCATTAAATTCTTTTAATCCTGCAGTATCTGGACAGTCATCATCTTTATCATAGATTCCGTCTCCATCAGTATCTTTTCCTCCAAATCTGAATACAACACCTAAAGAGTGTTGAAAGTGGTCTTGCACTTTATCTGCAAAACTTCTTTTAGCTACAGATTGGTAGTTAAGACCAATATTTTCATTAAACCAAACATTAAAACCGTAACCGATATTTAACATCCCTTCTTTAAGGTCTTCAGCTTGGAAATCTGTATAAACATATCCACCTCCTAATAAGACATATGGATCAAACCATGAAGTGTCGCCTATTAAGTTATTTAAATCATACTTAGCATTGATATTTACAGCATAATATTTGCCATCAATGTCATTTTTAGCATCGAAATGTGTCAATTGGTTTACAGAAAAGGCTCCTTGTAAGGTAAACCCTTTGTCTAAATACTTCTCTACAGAGAATCTAGAAATACTTTTTGCAACATTCCAGTCTGTAGTTCCAAAGAAATCCTGTGCAATAGTTTCAAAACCTGTACCGATTCTGAAATCCACAACATTTGTACCAAGACTAAAAGCCCAAGGATTGTTTGAATCCTGAGCATTTACGTTACCAACTGTTACCAACGCAAACAACGCTATCACAGCTAATTTTAATTGTTTCATTATTATATATTTAAATTAAAAAGTTCTTTATACTAGGGGCAAAAATAACTTGTTCATTACAAATTACAAAGACAAATCTACAAAAACTTACTTGAAAAGCAAGTTTTTACAAAAAAGTTATATAACGCCTACCGCTTTTCCTACCTTGACAAAAGATGCTATTGCCTTATCTAAATGTTCTTTTGAATGTGCCGCAGACAATTGCACTCTTATTCTTGCCTTTCCCTTAGGCACTACTGGGAAGAAGAACCCAATTACATAGATCCCTTCTTCTAAAAGTTATTTGCCATTATTTGAGATAACTTGGCATCATAGAGCATGACTGGTACAATTGCAGCATCTGCCCCTACTAAATCAAAGCCTGCACTTTCCATTTTTTCTCTAAAATAATTGGTATTCCACTCTAATTTGTCTCTTAATGAGGTATCCTTTGACAACAACTCAAACACTTTTAACGAAGCTCCTACAATTGCAGGTGCTAATGAATTTGAAAACAAATAAGGTCTAGATTTTTGGCGTAATATTTCAATAATCTCTTTTTTTCCTGTTGTATAACCTCCCATAGCACCACCAAGTGCTTTTCCTAATGTTCCTGTTACGATATCAACTCTTCCTAATACATTCTTCAATTCTAAGGTACCGCGCCCCGTTTTTCCAATAAAACCAGCAGCATGACATTCATCTACCATAACCAATGCATCATACTTATCTGCTAAATCACATATCTCATCTAACTTAGCCACAATACCATCCATGGAGAAAACTCCGTCGGTTACAATAATCTTAAAACGATGATTCTGCTCTGACGCTTCAATTAACTGCTCTTCTAAAGCATTCATGTCATTATTTTTATAACGATATCTCGCAGCCTTACACAAACGAACTCCATCAATAATTGATGCGTGATTTAAACTATCAGAAATAATTGCATCCTCCTTTGATAAAAGCGGTTCAAAAACACCACCATTAGCATCAAAAGCAGCGGCGTACAAAATAGTATCCTCTGCATGATAAAACTCAGCAATCTTGGCTTCTAATTCTTTGTGGATATCTTGTGTTCCACAAATAAAACGGACTGATGACATCCCAAAACCATGTGAATCTAATGTATCTTTTGCAGCTTGAATAACCTCTTTATTGTTAGACAGCCCTAAATAATTATTTGCGCAAAAATTAATAACTTCTTCTCCTGTAGAAATTTTAATTACAGCATCTTGAGAGGATGTAATAATTCTTTCAGATTTATACAATCCCGCATCCTTAATTTCTTGAATTTCTTTTTGTAATTGATCTTTTATAGTTCCGTACATAGTTCTATGTATAAGTTTATTTTATGGTGTAAAAATACTTTAAATTTCTTCTACGATTATCGATTCCCCGATGTAAATCAATACTTTTTTATCTACATGAAAGCCAAGCGATAGTAACACCTTCTCATAATTATTTAATTGGTGGTGATGCTGTTTGGAAGGTAGCCCTGTTTTATAGTCAATAATTGTAACTTCTTTTTCATTTTCAAAAACCAATCGATCAGGAATTAAGATTTGCTGGTTCTCGTCGAGAATTTCTCTTTCATTGTAAACCTTCACTTTACTTGAATAATAATGATTCAATTTTTGATGATCGACAATAGCTTGAATTAATTTTTTAATCTTAACGACATCTTCTAATGCCAATTGACCATTTTGCAAATACCTATCGACAACCTTATCTACATCACCTGAAGTGATAACAAGTGACATCATTTCATGGATTAAATCACCGTAAATTCTAGCAGTAGCATGATCAGTACCCCACAACTTTGAAGAACTCGCAAGTAAGTTAATGTTATGATCTTTCCATGGTGTACTAATCAATTTCTCTTGTATAAATACCTTTTTCTGAGATCTTTCTGAGTTGCTCAACCTGTTCTTTTCTCCAAAAAAATAGGTCTCTTGGTCTTCGTTCCAAATTCCTTTCTCTTTTAAAAAAGAGATAAATACTCCTGAATAATAATTTGTTTTCTCAATTCCTTTAGAGAGTTTCTTTTCCGTAATTACATACAGCTGCTCTATTGCTCTTGTTAACGCTACATACAGCATGTTAAAACTATCCAGTTCCAGTTCTTCTCTTCTTTTATTGTACAGCTCTTTTCCTTGTTTGCTTATGTACTGTACTTCTTTATTTAATGGAATCATTAATTCTGGAAACTATTCTGAATTTGTATCCAACCAAATTTTTGGTTTTATTTCTTGGTAGATATCTAAATCGCAAGGGAAAATAACAATTGGGAATTCTAATCCTTTCGATTTATGAATAGTCATGATCTTAATTGCATTGGCACTTTCAAAACTCACGATACTCAATACATCTTTTTTTAGATTCCAGTAATCTAGGAAGTCTTGAATGCTTGTTTCTTTTTTTTGCTGAACTAAGACCTCATCTAAAAAGAATTGAACATATGCATCCGATGTTTTTAAAAGACGGAAAGAGCGAATAATTTGCTCGACCTTTTCATAGAACGGGAGTAGGTGAAAGTCTGATAGATTAAACTCACAATGGTACTCTTTAAGTGATTCAAACAATTGACTCATTTCTAAATGAACGTGACTTTCAAAAAAAGTATGCTTGTCAGTTTCAATTTCTAGATGATTATATAGAAAATCTAATGCCTCTAACAAACTCTCTTTATCGTTTGGAAACAAAACAACTTGCAAGAAATCAATAATGAAGTTTACCTTTCTACTAGTGCTGAGCAATAAGGTTTCAGAAGAAACAATTTCTATTCCATTTTCAGAAAGATAGTTCGCTACTAAAACTCCTTCACTTCTTTTTCGAACCAAAACGCAAACATCTCCTAAAGAGAATTTCGGGTCTAATTGTTGAATGGTTTCATGAACCTTTTTTGCATATTTCAGCTTGTCATCTTCCTTTTGTTCTAATTTATCTAAAAAAGAGAGCGACACATAACCTCCTTTTTTTTGGTTTTCTTCTTGAAATGATTTTTCTAGAAAAAGGTCTTTATACGATTCATTTTGCAAGAATTTAGATGAGTATTGGAAAAATGAATTGTTAAAATTGATTACTTCACTAAAACTTCGATAGTTGGTTTCTAATGCTTTTACTTTTTTTTCAATTACAAAAGGATTGTCTGCCTCTCCTTGATTAGATCCTAAACCTATAAACTGTGATGCTTTCCCTCCCCTCCAACGATAAATTGCTTGCTTTCCATCTCCTACTACTAATAAACTCGTTTTCTCTTGTGATAATGTGTTGTCTATAAGGGGAATTAAATTATTCCATTGTAGTACTGATGTATCCTGCATTTCATCAATAAAATAGTGCATAAATTTTTGCCCTATTCGTTCATAAATAAATGGTGCAGGTTGGTCTTGAATATGATCTGATATCAATTGATTGAACTCTGCATTCAATCGAATGTTCCCATCTTCTTTTATGGCTTTTAATTCTTGATTTATATTGTTTAAAACTGCCAGAGGAATGATACTTTTTAAAACGAGCCTGTTCTTTAACAATTGACGATACAGCTCTTCAGATTCTTCGTACAACTTTAAAATTTCTGGCAAGACTCCTTCAATAGAAGCTTTGATTTCGTCCGACTTTGATTTCGCATATAGTTGGCCATCGTCTACTCTTTTTTTCAAGGCGCTTTGATCAAAAAACTTGGTGGTCTCTGGATGAAGGCTCAACGATAAAAAATGATTTGGCAGCATCGACCTATAAAAATCACCAAATTCCAAATTCACATGTTCAATAATTGTTAGTGCATTCCCACCAACTAATTTCATTTTTTTGATGAGTTCTTTTTGATGTTTTCTTGTTTTTTTTTGCAGCTCTCTAAAATCACTCACTGATTTATTAGACAGTTTTCTAAAATGAAAAATATCTTCTTCATTCAATAAAATTCTTGAGAACTCTGATAAATCTCTAGAAATATCCCAAGACTTATCGTCCTCTATTTTTCCTAATGAATAATCGATCAAAACTTCGGTTAGTTCTTTATCGGTTCCTATTTTTGAGATTAAAAGGTCTACAGCCTCATTCAACAATTCTTGCGCATCCATTTGCACTTCAAAATTCTGACTCAATCCTAAATCAAAAGCAAAACTTCTGATAATTTTATACGTAAAACTATCTATTGTCGTAATATAAAATGCAGAATAATTCTGTAAAATGACTGAGAAAACTTTCTGACTTCTTTTTTGTAGTGTAGCTGCGTCTATACTCAACTCTTTTAGAAGCATCTCAAAAAGAATCGTTGCCTCATTGTCTGAAAAGTCTTTTAAATTTTTCAAGACGCGCTCTTTCATTTCTGCAGCAGCTTTATTGGTAAATGTAATTGCTATTACTTTTTGAAACCTATATACGTCTTCAGTTGCCAATAGAATTTTTAGATATTCTTTTACCAATGTAAATGTCTTTCCACTACCCGCAGAAGCATTGTATACCTGAAAAGTTGATTCTAATCGCACCATTTCACTTTTATGCAAAGTAGGTATTATTTTTGAAATAAAAAGAGAGAAAAAGAAGTGATGGCAAGCTATTTTTCACCTCTTATCACAATCTGTTCGAAATTTTAGAAAAGTAATTACCCTCTAAACAAGAAGAAGTCATCTTTTATAGATTCTATTTTAGAATCGTCATTTGTAATAATATAATCAATTGCCTTACCTGTAAAACTCTTCCCTTTTTTAGTTAAGGAAATAATGCTTTCATCAATCGTTATCATATTATTTCTCAAGGCTAAATCTAGTACGGATTTAGACCGTACTTTTTGCCAATTAATATGCTCATTTAAATGATTTATGTGACGCTCATTAGCCTCCTTATGATTATTTAAATGCAGTAAAAAAGTTAGCAAAGACACCTCTATTCGTTGCTGTTTATTTCTATACAAAACAGAGATTAAACCTCTTCTCGGAGCAAACAAATAGACGGCCAAAAAGACAATCCCTAGTACTGTAGTCATAGATCCTGAAATTGAAGCATCTAACCAATGTGCCAACCAATACCCTGCAATGGCAGCAAAAACTCCAAAAAAGACAGAAAGCAGCAACATCTTTTTTAAATTATCCGTGAGTAGATAGGCTGTAGCCGCTGGCGCTATCATTAATGCAACAACTAAAATTGCTCAAACAGCATCAAAAGCTCCAACAGTTGTTACTGAAGCTACACTCATTAACCCATAATGCAACACTACCGGAGAAAACCCTAATGCAGTTGCCAATCCAGCATCGAAAGTGCTTATTTTCAATTCCTTAAAGAAAGCAAACAGCAACCCTAATGTAATAATTAAAATAGTTCCGATAATCCATAAAGATTTCGGTCCAAAATCGAGTCCATCGATCATCAATCTATCAAAAGGAGCAAAAGCCAATTCACCTAACAACACAACATCTGTGTCCAAATGAATATCGTTCGCATTTTTCGAGATTAGTATAACTCCAATACTAAATAAGGCTGGAAAAACCAGTCCGATTGCAGTATCTTCTTTCACTAATTTTGTTTTCTGAATGAACTCAACAAGAATAACCGTTACCACTCCAGACAGTGCAGCCATAATTATTAACAAAGGAGACCCTAAGTCGTGTGTAATAAAAAAACCTAGGACCAATCCTGGTAAAATAGAATGACTGATAGCATCGCTAATTAGTGCCATTTTTCGCAGCACTAAAAATGTTCCTGGAATTGCACAAGCAATTGCCACTAAGCTTGCAATTAATTGTATTTCTATTTGCGCACTAGTCATTTCCTTCTATTTGTTGATTGTATAAATTAGCTGCAAAGTGATATCCTTTTTCTGTCATAGCCCACATTTGGCCATTTACATTAATGTAATCTTTACTTTCTAATTTGTTTAATGATTTTCTAGTATACCCGTGAAAATTATTTAAAATCTTAACCGCGTGTGGGTGAGAAATGTTCTCGTGGTTTTTAGCAATATCAAACATAAATGCAAGCGTTTTATGTAGTTGTAAATCTTTTCTGTTTTGGATGAATCGTATTTGACGAAATAACAAGCCTCTCGACGGGGAGAAGATAAAAGAGAAAATGACAAAAACAGCTGCAACTAATACTATTACTGGCCCAGTAGACAAATTATTCTGACTTGCACTAATTGCAGTTCCTACCACTCCAGAAGTAGCTCCAAAAGCCGCTGCCAATACAACCATAATACCCAAACTATTTGTCCATTGTCTTGCCGCTGCTGCTGGGGCCAACAACATTGCACTCATCAAAACAACACCAACAGTTTGTAGTCCCAATACAATTGCCAATACAATAAATGATGTGATTAAAATATCGATTGCCTTGGTGTTAAAACCAAGTGTTTTCGCATAATCTATATCGAAAAGTAAAATTTTAAATTCCTTCCAAAACAATAACAACACAAACAAACATATTAAAGCGACTATTGCCATAAACCATACGTCTCTGGCCAATAAAGTTGCTGCTTGGCCAAATAAAAACTTATCTAACCCTGATTGATTTGCATTGGGTTGCTTCTGAATATAGGTTAGCAATAGCATTCCAAATCCAAAGAAAATCGATAAGATTAATCCAAGAGCTGTATCTGATTTTAGATGAGTTCTCTTTGTTATTCCACGAATCCAGAAAGCACCAATTAATCCACTAATTAATGCCCCAATTAACAAGACATTTGTTTCTTTAGTTCCGGT
>JAESUF010000097.1 GCA_016763215.1 Flavobacteriaceae bacterium | reverse complement strand
CCTTTACAATACAGAAACAAAATAAGGATGGAGTTTGCTAAAGAAGAACTAATTACAAAGAAAAAAACACCAACAGAAATGAGTTATGATTTGGGGTATTCACATCCATCAAATTTTACAGCAGCCTACAAAAAATATTTTAACGAGTTACCATCTTCACAAAAATAATTTTCGCCTTTTATCACTAAACAATAGACTTTCAGCAATATAAAGGGATTAACATCAATGACTATTTTAGTTAACTGTATAAATCCAAAATAGTATGAAAAAATTTCCGAAAGCGCATTTGTGGCTAATCCTACCATTTTTAATTGCATTTACTGGTTTCTATTTTTCGTATTGGAGTACGTTTACAGAAGCTCCTTTTCATCAACACTTACATGGATTAAGCGCTACAGCTTGGTATGTTTTGATTATTGTTCAACCCTTTTTATATCAAAAGGCCAACATGAAATTACATCGTAAACTAGGCATCATTGCTGTGTTTTTAGCTGGTGGTATCGTGTTCTCTGCCTTGCAAATCATACCAAATAATCTTACTCTAGAAACAATATCTGAAAACCTCCGTTATAGTTTCGTTTTTGCCGATTTTATTTTTATCATCGGGTTTTCATATTCAGTAATAATGGCAATAATTAATAAAAGGAATATAGATCTACACGCCAGATATTTATTTTCTACTGTGTTTTGGGTTATGCTTCCTGCTTTAGGAAGATTAATTTATTTCCCCCTTCTGATTTCATATGGTTTTCCTACACCTATCTCTTTTCAGCATTGTGTTTATATAGCTGGCGGACTTATTATATTGGTGCTTTGCCTATTAATTTTCCTTGACTATAAAAAAGAAAAGAAATTTTATCAACCTTATATCCTAGTTACAATAACTACAACCATTGTTCTTTTAACATGGAATTATTTTGGATATGCAGAATGGTGGCGAACATTTTGTCATATGGTATTGAGAAAGTAATATACTTAATTCTATAAAAACGACACACAACAAAGAACTGAGTTAAAAATCAAGCCTTTTCTTTAGTCGTTTTATTCATTCGTAGGCTAGACTTAAATTTCTAGGTAAGCTTTTTTAGTTGGTTTTGTACTTTTAATGTTTTTTGCTAAATTCACGCAACAAACCATACTCTAAACGTTAACAAATAGTATAGCCCGTCCTGAAAAATGAGATTCAAACTAACAATATTATTCTGTCTTTCAATTATTCTTATTTTTTCTTGTAAAAAGGAAAAACAGAATGTTAAGTCCATAAAAACAAAACCAAATAAAATTGTTTTGATTTCTGTAAACGCACCATCAAAATATATTCATTTAACAAAACAAGATAGTATTGGTAAAAAACTAAAAGATAGTTTAGGAATAAAAACGTTTTTCACTAATAATGGTTTTACTTATTTGAATTATATGAATAATGTTCAAACTTGGTTACCTAAATCAAAAATTCGTGACACCATTGTTATAGAATGTTATTCTGACTACCTCGAACTATCAACGAATAATTTTTTTACTTCGATAAAAGAAACATTTTTGGTGAAAAATGGAGATACAGTTGTTTTTAATTACAACCATGATATTCCAAATGCAGAGATCATAAACAGAAAGGTAAATGACATAGAACTGAACTATAATCGCTACAGATTAAAAAAAATATTCAATAACAAGTACACTAGTCATTATTTAATTTTCGGAAACTTAAACATTTCCTTGAATGCTTTTAAAAATTACAAAGAAAATTCGATCAACTATTACAATGAAGCTAAAAGTGATTACCTCAAGGAAGTTTACCTTCTTGATTCTTTACATGGTGCAAACTTAATCTCAGAAGTTAATTACAACTATAGAAAAGATGCTTTAAATATGCTGATGGAAAAGCATAAAAAACTAAAAACCATAAAAAATTGGTTAGCACAGAACAAAACTTTAAAAAATAAAGAAACCATTAAAAAGAAATTCGGGTTTGATTTATCTAAAACAGATTCTTTAATGGAATTTTCATTCTTTCGAGATCATTTAAACTATATTTCAAAATACAATTTGGAATTCATTGAAGAAAACAACGGAAAATCAGGTGCATTTTACATCGACTCAAGAATTCGTTTTGACTCTATCTTAAAGGACAAAAGATTTAACCAAACTGCCAAAAATTACTTATTATTTAATGCATATAACGGAATAGGTCAAAATTTTAGAGTTAAAGACAAAAAAAAATATTTTAAGAAACTCCGTGAAAATACGACAAGCAGAGAACAATTAGATAAGTTAGTAAAAGAGTATAAATTGGATTTTAGCAAATCGGATAAACTGATTTTAACGAACTTGAAAAACGACACCATCACTTTCTCAAACGTTTTAAAAAACAACAAAGGAAAATGGCTTTATATTGATTTTTGGGCAAGCTGGTGTACTCCTTGTCGAAAAATAATGCCTGAATCTAATAAACTGAAAAAGGAACTTGAAAAAGAAAATATTGAGTTAATTTACTTAAGCTTGAATGATAAAAAAGAAAACTGGAAAAAGGCAATAGAATTAGATGGGATTTCTACTAGTCAAAATTACTTTGTCGAAAATGGAAATGTTTCAAAAATCATTGAGGAATTAGGAATTAAAACGATTCCTCATTATTTAATATATAATCCGAATGGAGAATTAGTCAATGGGTTTGCCAATCGACCAGGAGAAGGTGCAAAAGAACAGTTGAAAAAATTAATATCTGAAAAATAACTCCAATTGCCAACTTAAGAAATGTATAATTAACTGAGGGATTTAATTAAGCTCAAAAATAAATTTGAAAAGGATAATTTTGATCTTGTCAGCATTTCAGTAGATGATAAAAAAGATAATTGGCTCAAAACTTTAGAAAAAGATAATTTGGAATAGACAAACCTAATTGACATTGAAAAAGAAGTAACAAACGAACTTAGAATTCAAGTTATTCCATTCAATTATTTGATAGATGACAAAGGAATTATTTTATCAATTGTAGAAATTGAAAGAATAGTCAGTGAAAATCCAACAGGTAACACCGTCTATAATTTATTGCTGGCTCTAGTTTACTTACGAAAACCTTGCCTTTGATTACGCTCAGGTACCAACGAGTTTTTTATCTGCCTGTCGGTAGACAGGTTCGGTTTGTATTTAACTAAATTAGGTGCTAAAACAAGCAACGAAATAATACACGAAAATTTACCTACCTTTAAATTATACAAATTTTGTGTAACTCACTCGACTGAAAAATGGCAGAACAAAAAGATTTAGATTTTACGTATACCACTATCGATAAGATCTTCCGTCTAAGCATGGGAGAAACTGGAGATTACAGTGGAGCAAAATACGATGGTGATTTCTCGTTGCCTCTTGAAGATGCTCAAAAAGCAAAGCATAAATTTATTGCGGACAGTCTATCAATTAAAAGGAATAGCAAAGTGCTTGACATGGCATGTGGTTGGGCGCCCTTCACACGATATATTGTTGATGAAAGAGGTGCAGAAAGTATCGGTTTAACGCTCTCGCAAGGGCAGGCAGATGCCTGTCAAAAAAATGGTTATAATGTGCTGGTGAAAGATTGTCGTTCTGTAAAACCAAAAGACTTTGGAACTTTCGATGCGATTACTTGTATTGGAGGATTGGAACATTTCTGTTCTGTTGAAGAATGGCAGGCAGGCAAACAAGAGCAAGTTTATCGAGATTTTTTTAAAATCCTTTATGATTTGCTACCTGTTGGTGGGCGATTTTATATGCAAACAATGACCTTCAGCAAGAATATGATCGAATTTGAAGCACTGGATGTCAATGCCGAAAAAGGGTCTACTGCCTATATCATGGCGCTTATGGTAAAGCAATTTCCCGGTTCCTGGCTTCCCTATGGCCCTGAAATGGTTATTGAATGTGCCGAGCTAAAGTTTAAATTAATTTCCAAAAGTAGTGGAAGACTTGATTATATTGAAACCATCGCTCAATGGCGAAAGAAATTTAGAAAATTTAATCTCAAAAAATATTGGCTTTACCTCTCACTTATTCCAAGGTATTGTACAGATATAGAATTCAGGCACCTAGTCGCTATTTTCAAAGTAAGCCCTAACAAGGTTTGTTTTGAAAAAGAGGTCATGGATCATTACCGCTTGGTCTTCGAAAAAGTCTAAGAAATTCTCGCAAATTTCTTAGACACAGTTCCTTTTTGTTATCTTAGAACTTGCGTAACTAACCATACACGAATACCTTGTACTTAGTTAAACAATCTTAATGAAAAAAATAGTAATAATCATTTCCGCATTAATTATTAGTATTAATGCAATTGGGCAAAAGTAAGAGCTTAAACAAAGTTCACCTTAAAGCAAGCTTTATTGCTTTCACTACACATAAAAACAGCTAGCTTGGCGATTGGTATAAAAATACTTTTGGACTAGAAATTGTTAAAGAATTTGCATTCCCTAATGGGAATGCTACAGGAGTTTTAATGAGAAAAGGTGAATTTGTTGTTGAAGTTTTCTACAGAAATGATGCAATTAAAAAAATGATCTTAAACTAGGCTCCAATTCTGAACAGTGGAGTGGTTTTATGAAATACGGGGTTTATACGAATCCGGATCTTATCAATTTAAAGGCTTGTTTAAAAAGTAAAGATATAAATGCAGGTAGAATATATAAAGATGACAATCTTGGAGTTTATTTATTATAAGTAATAGACCAGGAGAAGG
>JAESUF010000096.1 GCA_016763215.1 Flavobacteriaceae bacterium | reverse complement strand
TTTGTATCCTACCTTATGGCTACCAAAAACCTTACTAACATAGAATCAGCTATTTGGATTTTAAAAGAAAATATTGACAAAATCACTAAAAAAGAGGATACAAATTTATCGAGACTGCTCATAAGTACTTACCAAAAGCTTATAGCATATTATTACCGTTTGGGTAATCTCCCTAGTGCAATTACGTATGCCAAAAAAGTTTTAACCATAGAATCCCCCAAAGATTTTGATTTGAATTCTGCTAAAACTCGACTTTTTATGCATACACTTAATAATCTAGGAGTGTATTATCGTGAGCAACAAGTATTGGACTCATCAACCTATTATTTTCAGAAAGTATTTGACCTAAGTTTAAAAGAAAAAGACAGTCTTTGGAATTCAGTTTCTGGCGGAAATTTAGGAGAGAACTTTTATTTGCAAGGCAACTACCTCAAGGCCTTGCCTTTGCTTCAACGCGATGCAGATACGAGCATCAAATTAAAGAGTTGGGGGAATGCAAGCAATGCACTTATTTTTATCGCTGACATCTACCTAAGAAAAGGCGATCTTAAGAAGGCAAAACAAGTGATGGATCAGGCAATACATGCAGCACATTCTTCAAAAGCATTAAAAAGACTCGGCAAAGCATATCCTTTCGTGTCAAAATATTACAAAACCATTGGTCAGCCAAACATTGCACTAGCATATGCAGACTCTACAATTGTTGTTATGGATAGCCTGAAGCGGCAAAAGGATCAATTTTATGGACTAAGAGTGGAACAATTATATAACAATCATCAAATAAAAATAGATACAGAGGGAGAACTGGCACTTCAAAATACGGGTATTAGACAAAAAAATTTCGGATTGTTCTTCCTAGTTCTAATCATTTTTAGTGGGTATTTTATTTTTAGAAAATACAATCTGAAAGCAAAATTGAAGGAAAGTACTCTTTTAAGGGAAGTTGATCAACTAGCCAACAATATTCAGGAAATTAATGATAAGAAAGAATCTGTAAACTGGAATGAGTTTAAAATTAATTCTGATGAACAATGGGAGAAATTTTTAGAATTATTTCAAAAGGAACATCCTGAATTTATCTATCGTATTAAGGTTAAATTCTCTTCAATTACTGCCGGTGAAATTCGATTGCTTTGTATCACTCGTTTAGGATTAGATGACGTAACCATAGCATCGATATTGGGCGTGAATGTGAATTCGGTAAGCCAAACTCGTAGAAGGTTTATGCGAAAATCAAAAATAGAAAACCTTCAAGTTCTTAAAGAATTGATATTCAGTATTTAATATTTTAACCATTCAACTGTCATAATTTTGTAGGGTAGAAAAAAGCTATTTTTTTCAAGATTAGTGTTGTTTTGTGTAGAAATAATACTGAATATGAAAATAAAATATTTACTATTTACCCTATTTACCCTATTTAGCATACTGTTTTTTGGAGTTTCGACGAGTCAAACTAAATTTAGTTTTTCTGGGCTTGGAGTTACTAGTGGAGGATACAAATCAATTATTACCAGCCCTACAGGAGCAAACATTGTAGTTTCTAATACTGTTACTTACTTATCTCCTATATTTTATCAAACTGCTGTTTCAACGAACGCTTTCACATTTACCATTAAAAGAAACGATAATCATGCATTTACTTTTCATGATATGACTTGGAGGAATTTTGGAGTAGCGAGAACATTAGCGCCAGGAACTAAAATTCTTTTTAAAAGGGGAAATCTTTCAGACGTTACTTGGACACTTTCGGCAGCTGCTTTAAATGGAGAAACGTCTGCTAAAACCATTTTTAACAAATCTAGTGCTGTTACAGGAGTAACAGAAATTATTATAACTGCTGATTTAACGGTTGATGTAGCTACTTCTAATAATATCGAATTTAAAGACATTACTCTTGCCTTTACTCCAACAGTAAGCACAACTGTAGCTAGTAGTATTGATTTTACAAGTGTAACTTTAGCAGGGAATGCAACGGAAGAAGGTGACGCAGTAGTAACGGAAAAAGGAATTGTATATTCACCTACTGCTACAAATTCAAATCCTTTAATTAACGGAAGTGGGGTTGTCAAAAACACAAATGGTACAGGAATTGGTGTTTTTTCTGAATCTATTACTAGTTTAACTTCTGATACTCAATATTCTTTTAAAGCGTATGCTATTAGCTCAGTTGGTATTGGTTACGGAAATGTTAGAACTTTTAGAACGCTAGATGATGTCCCTCCAGAATTTAACGGTTCAGAATCTACCCCAACTGATAATGCGACAGGAGTTTCAACTACAGCTACTATTATTGTAGACTTTGATGAGAATATTGCAAAAGGAACAGGTACTATTACTATTATAAATATTTTCAATTTTATAAACTCTGAAGTATTTGATATAACTACTGCTACAACAACAAGTACGCCAGTCGAAGGTGCTCTTGGTCTATTGAATGATAAATTATATATCAACCCAACAAATGCATTAGAACAAGGTGAGGACTATGCAATATATATAGCTTCTACAGCAATAAATGATACTTCAGATAATAGTTTTGCAGGGATAGATGATCCATCCATTTTCAATTTTACAACGTTAGATGATACAAATCCAATATTTAACAGTGCAGGGTCAACCCCTATAGATAATGCTACAGGAATAGTAACTACTGCTAATATTGTTGTAGATTTTGATGAGAATATTACAAAAGGAACAGGTACTATTACAATTAGAGATGCTACTAGTACAGTAAACTTTGAAGTGTTTGATATAGCAACAGCTACGTCAACAAATTCACCAGCCGCAGGAGCTCTTGGTCTATTGAATGATAAATTATATATCAACCCAACAAATGCATTGGTAGAAAGTGGTAATGTGTATGCAATTCAGATAGCCGCAACTGCTATTGATGATACATTTGGGAATAGTTTTGCAGGAATCACTGATGAAACAACATTCAATTTCACAACAGCGAATCCTTATTTGGGAACGTATTCAGATGTAACAATTTCTTCAGCAGGAGATAATACTACGGCTACGCCAGATACATCACCTCATCAAGTTGTAGGAATTACCGCGTATACCAATACCAATTTTAAAGGCGAATTTACCGTAAACTCACTCACTGGTGTGGTACAGATTACAAACGCTTATCCGGCAGGGACATATACAGTAACAGTTA
>JAESUF010000095.1 GCA_016763215.1 Flavobacteriaceae bacterium | reverse complement strand
TTTTTATCCTATTATCAATAACTCTATCCTGTAACAGTTCAAAATCAGCAACAAACAAAACGGCTGCTGAATACGAAAAAGAAGGATATATTGTAGGAACTATTAGTCCCAAAGGTAATGGAAATTGTGGTTGGATTATTTATGATGGTAAAAGAAACCTAAAATACGACCCTATCAACATTGAAGACGAAAAATTTGTTAGCTTCTCTTTAAAGGAAGAGAAAATATACTTTAAATTCTTGCCATTACGACAAAAAAACAGATGTGAAAATACAGCCCCAATTCAACTGACGGGAATAGCTTTATTTAAATAAAACAAAAAAGGGAATCAATAATTGATTCCCTTTTTTGTTTATGTAAAAGTTGACTTTATTATTCGACAACTATTCGTTTTGTAATTCCTTTTTTATTGCTACCTAATCTAAGAAGATAAACACCTGCAGCAGCATAAGACATATCTAATTCGTAACCGTATTTTCCAGATTCTTTCTTCAACGTTCTCCACAATAAAGTTTGTCCACGCATATTATAAACCTTTAAATCTAAGTCATCTTGTAACGTAGTAGAGGTCAAATTGATTTCGTATTGGTTGTTTCCTTTCGTCAACAATTTAAAATCTCCATTCAAAACATCTTCATCTACAGAAAGTAAATTATCGCTACAGATTTCAATAGACCAACTTATTAAGTTCCCTCCACCAGCATTTGCATCATCAGTAATATGTAATGTCCAATCTCCTAAAGATTGCAACCCTCTAAAATCAGCTAGGTCTCCAAATGGCCTAAAAACCCCTGTATAAGGAGCCGTTCCAGAAACGATTGAATTAGCAGCATCACTATCTAATACTGTATTTGTAAAATCATCCGTAATTCCTCCAATATCTTCAAATAAGATTACTTCAGTAGTTCCATCAGGTCCAATTAGTTTTACATCTAAATCACTATTAAATGCATGTTGGATATTAAGAGTTACATTCACATCATATACAAAAACATCCTCAGTAACTGAAATAACAGATTGCGTTATTGTACCAGCATTTGGACCAATACTCATAGAGGTACTATTTGTGTCTGTGTTACATGTTAAACTTAAATTAATAATATTTTTCTGAGTAGAATCATTGGATGCATTTGCATCTGCAGTAAGCATTGTATTTGCAACAATTGTATATCCTCCATCAGTAGAGAAGTTTCCTAATGTAGTAAATGTATACGACAATGTACCAGCAGCCGGTACAGTACCAGTAACAGCTTCTACAACTGCAGTTCCTCCATTTATTGAATATGATACATCAAAGTTAGATTGATCTACAGCTCCAAAATTGGTAATAGTAACTGTGATTGCTTCATTTGTCAAAGTCTCAGCGGTGTCTGGTGCAGTAATCGCAGTAACTCCTAAGTCTTTAGCTGCAATATGTGTTACCTGTTTAGTAACAGCATCATTTGTAGTATCCTCATCTCCAGTTAATGCAGATGAAGCTTTAATACTATATACTTGTCCTTCTGTAGATAAATCTGTAGTGGCTGTAAATGTATATTGATCGGAAACATTAGGTGCTAATGTTCCTACATAGGTTTCTGTAACTACTGTTCCAGCATCTACTTGATAGGTTACATCAAATCCTGTTGCAGGATCCTCTCCTAAGTTCGTAATGGTTATAGTAATTGACTCAGTGCTACTTAATGATCCTGAAACAGGTGCATCTATACTTATAACAGCTAAATCTTTACTAAGGTTTGGTGCAATTTGAAAAACTCCAGCTATATTTTTTCTTCCGCTTGACATCATTTCTGTAACAAACCAAAATTTCTTATCATCAGAAGGATCTATATCTATTTTACTATAATCTCCATATCGTGTTCCTGGAATATTCGCATCACCTGCCAAAATAGTCCCTTCAGCAATAGTCATCGTATTAACTGGATCATTCGAGAAACGTCCAGTATAATAAGAACCTACTCTTACATTAGAATCTGTACTATTTGGACTAGACATTCCTGTATATCCCATCCCTATATTTCCTTGTACATCCATAATCAAACTTGCATTCCATGCATGTCTGTTATCTGGAGCAGAATATGTTCCTTCTTGGTGAATTGTCCAGGGCTGATCATCTCCACTCTGACGAAGCTCATACCATCTAATTCCAGCTTGTTTTGTCGCGCCTCCATTTACATCAACAACAAAATTAAACACCGCTGAATTGTGGGTTGCAAACTTTCTATATTGAGCTTGATTCATAATGGTAGCCTGTAATGCATCTATATTACCACCACCACCACTTGGTTGTGAGAGGTTTGAAAAACCTCCTCCATCAAAAACTCCTACAAAAGGTGTAGTAGATAATTCTGTAGCAGCAGAAATAATCGAATTTCCTGGAGTTACCCAATCCATTGTTGCTGTCCATATTTTAAGGTGATCATTTGAAACACCATTCCAAGCATCATCTTGCATATAAACAACTGTTGCACCTCCCGTAGTTGGCCAATTGTTATTGCTAATATTTAAAACTTGTAAACTGTGAAAACCACTTGTTTGAAGTCCTGGAATTGAAAATGACATATTTGAGGTGTAGTCCCTGCACTTGCAGCATCAATCATTGCTGATCTTTCAAAAACGTGAAGTTTGTTACCACCTCCTGTGTTTTCAGTCATGTAGTATCCGTCTCTCCAAACTGATAATTTTTGGTAATCACTTACTGTAGAAAGTGTATAAATAGTCCAACTATCATTTACTGGATCTGGACCATCAGAAACTGCTACTTGTGTTCCTTCACCAGTAGAACTTAGATAAGTCATAACCCAGCGATCTGCATCATTATCATAACTGGCTGTTAAATCGCAACAACCTCCTGAAGCAAAAGTAAAAAAGCCACTTGCTGATATTAATCCACTTGTTAAAGAATTTCCGCTTTTATCAAAAATTTGATATGCTGAATTTATTACAGAAATATAATGATTTGGTCCAACGGCTCCAGCTGGATCTGTTGGTTGAGAACCAGAAGCTCCAGTTTCAAAAACTAGCAATGGTACTTTTGTCGGTATTTTATTTTTTAAAGCATTCGGACGTTTCGCTAAAAAATCGTCTCCTTCTGATCCTTTTCCAATGATCACGTCATACTTTGCAGATCTTCCGTCTTGAACTTCGTAAACTTTAGTCAAGTCTGGTCTTTTCAAAGTCGCCATTCTTGACGCCAAAGAAGGCACTCGCTCTACTTTCGATGGTTTTGTAATTTGATACGGTTTTTGTGGTTTGTTCTCAATCTGCTGTGAAAAAATAGTTTGTAATCCTAACAGAGAAAAACAAACAAACAACAACTTTAATTTTTTATTCATTTTAATTGGTTGATTTAGAGGTGAATTATTTAAAAGTGAAAGACAAAACTAAGAATAATTCTTAAAAAAAAGATAAAATACGGAAGATAATATGCATCCTATTTTGACTAGAGTCTGATAAATATTTTGGCATTATTTTTCTAATGGTAGTTGTTTGTTGCAGCAAACGCTCTGAAGAGTCAAAAAATATTTGATTAAGAAAGGTATAGATCTGATGTAATCACACCGAAAAAAAGAGTTTTAATTGGATGATATATACCATAGAAACATCTAAAATAGGACATCATCAATATTTAAAACAAAAAAACTCACATCTCTTTCATGCAAAAAGGCAAGTGGTTATATAAACACACTGTCTATATAACTCTTAGAATTAATCTCTATTAAAAAATGTTGTAAAAAAAAAGAGGTTCAAATGAACCTCTTTTTTAAGAAAAATTATTCTACTGCTATCCGTTTGGAAGCAACATATTTTTTATTCCCTAATCGAATGATATAAATCCCTGTGGAAGCATAAGCCATATTTAGGTTGTAACTATATTTTCCTGATTCTTTTTTAAGCGTTTTCCATAACATTGTTTGTCCACGCATATTAAAGATTTTCAAGTCTAAATCTTCCTGTACTAGATCCGTTGTCAATTGAATTTCAAATTGATCATTTCCTTTATTAAGAATTTTAAAATCGCCCGATAGTACTTCACCTGGAGTTGAAAGTGGTACATCTGAACAAATCTGAATAGACCAACTTAATAAAGTTCCACCATCCGCATTTGCATCATCATTTATAGAAAGTGTCCAGTCTCCTAGAGATTGCAATCCATTAAAATCGCTCAAACTTCCTTCAGGTTGGAATGTTCCTGTAAATGGAGCAGTTCCAGAACTAACTTCACTAGAAGCTTCATCATCTAAAACCGTATTTGTAAAATTATCGCCACTACTACCTATATCTTCAAATAAAATCACCTTCGTTACTCCGTCTGGTGCAATTAATTTTACTTCTAAATCAGCGTCAAAAGTATGCACAAGGTCTATTGTCACATTTAAGTCACTAATTATAACATCATCAGTGATTTCAATAATTGACTCCGTAACAGTTGATGCATTGGGCCCAATAGGCATTTGTGTACTATTCGTTTCTGTACTACATGCTAAATTTACAACCACTCTTAGAGCGGAATCGTTACCCGAATCCGAATCTCCAGCTAATGCTGTATTGGATACAATTGTGTAAACTCCATCAGTAGTAAAGTTTCCTAGTGTCGTAAATGTATACGATGTTGTACTTCCGCCTGCTAAAGGACCTGCTACAGTCTCAGTAATAGCACCTCCTCCATTAATTGTGTATGATACATCAAAATTAGATTGGGAAGCAGTTCCAAAATTTTCTATGGTAACAGTAATTGCCTCGTTTCCTAAACTTTCTCCATCATCTGGTGATGTAATAGCCATTACTCCAAGGTCATTAGCAAATACATGTGTTACTTGCTGTGTTACGCTATCATTCCCAGTATCTTCATCTCCGGTTAAGTGAGATGCCGCTGTAATACTATAGGTTTGCCCTTCTGTAGATAAATCTGCAGTGGCTGTAAATGTATATTGAGCAGAAACATTCGCTGCTATTGTTCCTACATAGGTTTCTGTAACTACTGTTCCAGCATCTACTTGATAGGTTACATCAAATCCTGTTGCAGAGTCCTCTCCTAAGTTCGTAATGGTTACAGTGATCATTTCTGTACTAGTTAGTGATCCTGAAACTGGTGCATCTATACTTACAACAGCTACATCTTTATTAAAGTTTGGTGCAATTTGAAAAACTCCAGCAACATTTTTTCTTCCACTTGACATTACCTCATTTACAAACCAGAATTTTTTATCATCTGAAGGGTCTATATCAATTTTACTGTAATCACCATATCGTGTTCCAGGGATATTCGCATCACCTGCCATAATAGTTCCTTCTGCGACAGTCATGGTATTGACTGGGTCACCCGAAAAACGTCCAGTATAATAAGAACCTACTCTGATACTTGAATCCGTACTATTTGGGCTAGACATTCCTGTATATCCCATTCCTATATTTCCTTGTATATCCATAATTAGACTTGCATTCCATGCATGTCTATTGTCTGGCGCAACGTATGTTCCTTCTTGATGAATCGTCCAAGGCTGCCCATCTGCAGTCTGACGAAGTTCATACCAACGTACACCTGCTTGTTTTGTAGCACCTCCATCTACATCTACTGCAAAACAAAAAACAGCTGAATTGTGGGTTGCAAATTTTCTGTATTGAGCTTGATTCATAATAGTTGCTTGTAAAGCATCAATGCTAGCTCCTCCATTTGGTTGTGAAAGATTCGAAAAACTTCCTCCATCAAAAACTCCTACAAAAGGTGTTGCTGACAATTCAGTAGCTGCCGAAATAATAGAATTTCCTGGAGTTACCCAATCCATTGTAGCTGTCCACACCTTAATGTGATCATTTGAAACACCACCCCAAGCATCATCTTGCATATAAACAACGGTTGCTCCTCCAGTCGTAGGCCAGTTGTTACTACTAATATTTAATACTTGTGGACTATGAAAACCACTTGTTGAAAGTCCAGGTAATGAAAATGACAAAATTTGAGGTGTTGTTCCTGCACTTGCAGCATCAATCATCGCAGATCTTTCAAAAACATGAAGTTTATTAGAACCTCCTGTATTTTCTGTTATATAGTATCCATCTCTCCAAACTGATAATTTCTGGTAATCACTTACTGAAGAAAGTGTGTACACTGTCCATCCATCATTTACTGGGTCTGGTCCATCAGAAACTGCTACTTGTACGCCACCTCCTAGAAGAGAAAGAACCCATCTATCTGCTACGTTGTCATAACTCGCAGTTAAATCACAACATCCACTTGATGGGAAAATTGCTGGATTTGGCGATATCAAACCTCCTGTTAATGAATTACCATCTTTATCAAAAATTTGAAAAGCTGTATTTATTACAGAAATATAATGGTTTGGACCAACGGCTCCTGCGGGATCTGTTGGTTGAGAACCTGAAGCTCCCGTTTCAAAAACTAGTAACGGTGCCTTTGTAGGTATTTTGTTTTTTAAAGCATTCGGACGTTTTGCTAAAAAATCGTCTCCTTCTGATCCTTTTCCGATAACTACATCATACTATGCAGACCTTCCATCTTGCATTTCTGAAATTTTAGTCATGCCTGGTCTTGGTAATGAACCCATTCTTGACGCCAAAGAAGGTACTCGCTCTACTTTCGATGGTTTTGTAATTTGATACGGTTTTTGTGGTTTGTTCTCAATCTGCTGTGAAAAAATCGTTTGAAGTCCCACAAAGAAAAAACAAACAAATAACAATTGTAATTTTTTATTCATTTTAATTGGTTGATTTAGAGGTAAGTTATTTAAAAATTGAAAGACAAAACTAAGAATAATTCTTAAAAAAAAAGACTCTACAAAAGAGACAATGTACATTCCTTTTTTAAAATCCGTTTTTCATATCAATTTCATGAAATGTTTATTGATTTGATAAAATCAACAAACAATAACGTTGTATTTTTAAATATAATTCAATAATTTAAATTAAATTATTTGAATTTCATTTATTCCTCCTAAAAAACACTTGCTATTTTTTCTTATTCCGCATGTTGTAGTTTTTATCGCCTCGAGTTTTAGGCTTTTTATATTTTTTAGCAATCTCTCTTCGGTAAGAACCTCCTTGATTGGTTTTTTGATTCTTTTCACTCTTTTCATGAAAAGCCGGCCCCGGAACATATTCTAACGAAGTTCTATTTTTTGAAATTCCTTGGTCTTCTTTTGGACGTTCTTCTTCTGTTAATTCTTTCGAAATTTCAACCTCAGAAGGAAGCTCTAACAATGGGATAGTATACTCCATTAAAGACTCTATACTTTCTTTGGCTTCTTGCTCTTTTTCTGTGGAAAATAAAATGGTTCTCCCTTCACGTTCTGCACGACCAGTTCGTCCTATTCTGTGCATATAATTTTCTGGAAAAAGAGGTGTGTCAAAATTGATTACATGAGAAATCCCATCCAAATCCAAACCACGTGCCATTACATCTGTAGCTACTAAAATTCGATTACTTCCTGCATCAAACTGACGAATGGAACGAATCCTATAATTCTGTGTTTTATTAGAATGTATTACACAAGTTTCAGAACCAAATATTTCTTCTAAAGCATTAAAAAGTAAATCGGCACTTCGTTTAAAAGCAACAAATATTAACACCTTGCTAAACGTTTCTTTATCACTTAGAAGATGGTCTAACAAATTAACTTTCGTGTAAAAATTGGCAACATTGTACGAGGTTTGCTGAATATTATCTAGTGGTGTTCCACTAAGTGCAACTGATATTTTTTTAGGATTTTTAAAAAAGTCGTTAATCAAATCATTTACATCTTCTGTCATGGTAGCGGAAAACATAATGTTTTGTCTACGCTTAGGAAGCAAATCAAAAATATTGAGAAGTTGAAAACGAAACCCTAAATCTAACATGACATCTACCTCATCAATCACCAACTTCTGAATTGCCTTTAGTTTTAAAACATTGCTAAGCGCTAAATCATATAAACGACCTGGAGTTGCCACAATAATGTCTTGCCCTTGTGCTATTCCTTGTTTTTGAGTATTTATATTGGCACCTCCATACACTCCTAAAACTCTCAAATTTATATATGTAGAAAGTTTTTCTATCTC
>JAESUF010000094.1 GCA_016763215.1 Flavobacteriaceae bacterium | reverse complement strand
CGTTTTTGTGAAACAAAACAAATTATAAAAGGAGGCGGAACCAAAACATATACTATAAAAGGCAATAGAAAAGTCATATCATTAACTTCAGGAGCAATGTTTGACCCTGTAACATTTCCTAAACCAAAAACCTTTAACCCAAATCGAGAATCTCGATATATGAATTGGGGATTTGCATTACACGAGTGTTACGGTAAATATATAAACTCGGTTACCATTCCAAAATTAGTGGCTGCTGTTTTACGATTAGAAAATGTATCTAATGCAAAAGGAAGTATAGGAAGAGGATCAGGGTTAAATATGGGGCCATTTCCTAATAATTACGTCGTTACGTTTAATAGATAAACTAACCATTTAAAAAATATAATATGACAAGGCAAAACGCAGTTTCATTACAAATACCTATCATACCTGGTCAAATAGATGCAATTACAAAGCTGCTAAATACTGGAGGGAACCCATCAAAAGAAGGTAGTTTTTTTTCGTTTAAAGAAATGTCAACAGTACATTTTGCTAGATGGATTGTTGCACCTAAAACAGATAAATATAGAGCGAGTCTGGTATATGCAGCTAATATAGATGGAGATGAAAAACAACACCTTAAAGATTTGGTTGAAATATTGTCTTATGGATTAGATCAAATTTTTGAGTATTGTATTGGGTATCCTGATAAAGGAGTAAGAAACGATGCAAGCCGTTTATCCTATTTAGAACAACACGTTATAAAAACACAAGGGTTTTATGTAGGTGCTCCAAATAGAACAGTAGAACAAATACATCAAGAAGCAAAATTACATGATACTGTTAGAGGTTATGTTAGAGATAATGGTAAAAATTGGTCTACAAGAAAAGAAGCATATAAAGCTATAAAAACATTTTTAGCTAACGATTCTCAATGGGATTGGGCGCGTAAAAAATACCACCTGCCTAAAAAGCAATATTTAAAAACAATTATATTAGTATTAATAATTTTGGCCATTCTGCCATTATTATTAGTTTTTATTTTATTAATTCATTTTTTCTACGAATTAAGAGCCAACCCTTTTGGGAAAACGCAAAACCAGATTCCTTTAAACCATTTAGTAGAGTTAAAATCTCAAGAAGATATTATTTATCAAAACCAAATATCTCAAGTTTTTGAAACTAAAGGAGGTCTTAGGAAATTAGGGTTAAAGTTCTTTTTGTGGGCAACAAGTTATGCAGCAAGAAGCTGGATTATAGAAGGACAATTAATGGGAACTCCAACAATACATTTTGCACGTTGGGTATTAATAGATGGTGGAAGACGTTTTGTTTTCTTTAGTAATTTTGATGGTAGTTTCGATGAGTATTTAGGAGATTTTGTAGATAACAGTGGTTGGGGGTTAAATGCTATATATGGAGCCGCAAAAGGATACCCTAGAACATTTTTTATGTTTGGTGGAGGCTCTTATAAAGTCTTAGAGTTTATGGGTTGGGGACGTTTAACACAAGTACCAACTCCAATATGGTATTCTGCATATCCATGGTACGGACTTCAACAAATTGTTGATAAATCTAAACTAAGAGTTGCTCTCTTTAATTCTGGAGAATTAAACGATACGGAAATAAAAGAAATGATTAGTAGAATATAATTATAACTAAAAGAGACATTACAGATGGCAATAATTAGCAATCCGAAAACATTAGATTTAAACGATATTCAAGGAATGGTTGTCCGAGGTTATGGAAAACTATTAGAAACAGCATATTTTTTACTAGAAGTCAGCAGTGCAAAACAAGCAAAAGCATGGATGCATAATATACTACCCATAATAGATTCTGCAGATATCTCAAGTCATTCAGAAAAAACATTGCATTTAGCATTTACTCCAAAAGGGCTAAATGCTTTAGGAATGGATAAAGATAACCTAGACAATTTCCCAGTACCTTTTCGAGAGAGTATTGCTACAGAGGATAGAAGTAGGATTTTAGGTGATTATGGAGAAAATAACCCAGATAGATGGCGTTGGGGATCTAATGACGATAAGTTACATATGGTTTTAATCTTTCATGCGAAAGACAAACCGGCGATGAATACTTTTATAGAAGAAGAGAAAAAGCGATTAAATAAAACAGGAGGAATAACTATTATAAAAGAAATGAAAGGTTATTTAAACCCAGATAATAAAGAGCCTTTTGGCTTTCATGATGGAATATCACAACCCGTTATTAAAGGAAGTGGAAGATCAGGCCCAGAAAATGATTTAATTGCTACAGGTGAGTTTTTAATGGGATATAAGAACGAGCATAATCAATACCCTTATTCTCCTTTATTAGATACAGATCAAGGAAATACAACTTTACTTAAAGAAGATGCCGCTGGATCAGGTAAAAAAGATTTAGGACATAATGGAACCTTTATGGTGTTTAGGCAAATGGAGCAACATGTGGACGATTTTTGGAATTATATGACTGATAAAACAAAAAATGAAGATGGTTCGATAAATGAAGAAGCTAAAATTAAATTAGCATCAAAATGCATTGGACGTTGGCCTAGTGGAGCATCTTTAGTTAATTTTCCAGATAAAGATCCAGGAGGAGATTTAAGTAATGATGATTTTGGATATGCAGATAAAGATCCAGATGGATTACGTTGTCCTTATGGTTCTCATTTAAGAAGAAACAATCCTAGAGATGCATTTAGATGGTATGATAAAAAACAATCTTTAAAAGTAACAAGGCGTCACCGCATTATAAGAAGAGGAAGAACGTATGAAATTCCATCTAATGCAGGCGATGATAAAAAAGAAACGGGGTTACATTTTATTTGTTTTAATGCCAATTTAGAGCTTCAGTTTGAATTTATACAACATGCATGGTCAAACAATAACCAACTTAGACATTTAAGTAATGATATAGATGTTATTATTGGTGTTCCACCAGAGGGAGATCCTAATAACGAAAAAAGGCAGTTTACAATACAAGCTGAACCAGTAAATAAGTATATAGATGATTGGAAACGTTTTGTTACTATTAGAGGAGGAGAGTATTATTTCTTTCCGTCTATTTCTGTTATTAATTATCTAACAACAATATAACTATTATGAATACTATAGAAAACCTTGCTTTTGAAGGCGGTGGAGTAAGAGGGATTGCTTACGCTGGTGCCATTGAAGCATTAGAAGAAAAGAATATATTAAAAAACATTAAGCGT
>JAESUF010000093.1 GCA_016763215.1 Flavobacteriaceae bacterium | reverse complement strand
GAAAAAATCACAAAACAATTGGTAAGTGATAAAGTTTGGATTTATATGAGCTAGTAAAAACTCATCATAAACATACTTTTGAAAGTAAAAAAGAACAATTGCAACGACAAAAATTGAGATTGCACTACGCACAAGGTGCCAACGAAGCTCCTCTAAGTGAGCTAAAAACGACATTTCGTTTTGTTTTTTTTCTGCCATTTAAAAAATTCCTTCTTTTAATAAATCGTGTAAGTGAACCACGCCAATATATTTTTGATTATTATTTACGACCAATATCTGAGTCACATTATTGTTTTCCAAAACTTCTAAAGCTTCAATAGCCATCGCATTTTCAGAGATTGTTTTTGGGGTCTTTCCCATAATATCTTTTGCCGTTAAACTACGAATGTCTGAAGTATCACTCAACATTCTTCGAATGTCTCCATCGGTAACAATCCCTACCAAATCTTCATTTGTGTTTACAACTGCTGAAACTCCTAATCTTTTCTCGGTAATCTCAACAATAACCTCTGAAACTGAAGTAGTCTCAGATACTTGTGGAGCTTCATTGTTTTTAATTAAATCGGAAACACGTAAATACAAACGTTTACCTAAAGCACCTCCTGGATGATATTTTGCAAAATCATTGCTTGTAAACCCCTTCATTTTCAGTAGACAAACAGCAAGCGCATCTCCCATAACTAATTGAGCAGTGGTACTTGTAGTAGGAGCTAAATTATTAGGGCAAGCTTCTTTCTCTACATAGGTGTTGAGTGTGAAATCTGCTTCAGTGCCTAAAAATGAATCAGCATTTCCAGTAATCGCAACCACCTTATTATTAGAACTCTTAATTAAAGGAACTAGTACTTTAATCTCTGGAGTATTTCCACTCTTAGAGATGCAAATAACAATATCGTCTTTTTGAATAATCCCTAGATCTCCATGGATAGCATCTGCTGCATGCATAAAAATAGATGGAGTTCCAGTAGAATTATAAGTAGCCACAATCTTCGTAGCGATGTTTGCACTTTTACCAATTCCTGTTACAATAACTCGCCCTGAAGAATTTAGAATGAATTTAACAGCATTTTCAAAGTCAGAGTTGATCAAATTTGCTAAATTAGCAATAGCGCTACTTTCCATAAGAATAGTTTCTTTTGCAATAGCGTTGATATTTTTTAAATCTTCCAAAGGATTATTTATTTTATCTATAATAAAAAAGTTATATATTTATAATATATAAAATATTAGACAAATTTACTATAAAATTCATTCACCTCAAACATTTGTAAAAGTATTGTCACTCAATAAAAATATAAGCTTTATAAAGACCAATAGTTTATAATGGATATATACGCTCCTCTCAAAAAATTTTTTGGATTCAGTAAGTTTAAAGGCTTGCAAGAAGAAGTAATACAAAGTATTCTTGCTAATAATGACACGTTTGTTATTATGCCTACCGGTGGTGGGAAATCTTTATGTTACCAATTACCTGCGTTAATGCAAGAAGGTACAGCCATTGTTATTTCACCACTAATAGCCTTGATGTAAAATCAAGTAGATGCGATTCGTGGAATTTCTGAACATCATGGAATTGCTCATGTTCTAAATTCTTCTTTAAATAAATCGGAAGTTACTCAAGTGAAAGATGATATCTCTAATGGTATCACCAAACTATTATATGTAGCTCCTGAATCTTTGATAAAAGAAGAGTATGTGGATTTCTTAAAAGGTCAAAAGATTTCTTTTGTCGCAATTGATGAAGCACATTGTATCTCAGAATGGGGGCATGATTTTAGACCCGAGTACAGAAATTTAAGACATATTATCAAACAAATTGATAGTGTTCCTGTAATTGGACTTACAGCGACCGCTACTGAAAAGGTGCAAGAAGACATTTTAAAAACGTTGGGAATCTCTGATGCAAAAACATTCAAAGCTTCTTTTAACAGACCTAATTTGTTTTATGAAGTACGCCCAAAAACAAAAGATGTAGAAAAAGATATCATTCGATTTGTAAAACAACGAATGGGTAAATCTGGAATTATCTATTGCTTGAGTAGAAAGAAGGTAGAAGAGATTTCACAGGTTTTACAAGTAAATGGAATCAAAGCGGTTCCTTATCATGCAGGATTGGATGCTAAAACAAGAGTGAAGCATCAAGACATGTTTCTGATGGAAGACTGTGATGTGGTGGTTGCTACCATTGCTTTTGGAATGGGAATAGACAAGCCTGATGTTCGTTTTGTAATTCACCACGATATTCCTAAAAGTTTAGAAAGCTACTATCAAGAAACAGGTCGTGCTGGACGTGATGATGGCGAAGGGTATTGTTTGGCATTTTATGCCTATAAAGATATTGAAAAATTAGAAAAATTTATGGCTAGCAAGCCTATTGCTGAACAGGAGATTGGCCATGCTTTGCTACAGGAAGTTGTTGGTTACGCTGAAACTTCTATGTCAAGGCGAAAATATTTACTGCATTATTTCGGCGAAGATTTTGATGAAGTGAATGGTGCGGGAGCAGAGATGGATGATAATACAAAGAATCCTAAAAAGAAGCATGAAGCCAAGCAAGATGTAGCGATGCTCTTATCTGTTGTTCGAAATACCAAAGAAAAATACAAAGCTAAAAATGTTGTCAGCACACTTATTGGTCAAGAAAATGCCATGCTGAATTCTCATAAAACACATTTGCAACCTTTCTTTGGTTGTGGTAAAGAAAAAAACGGTTCTTATTGGATGGCGCTTCTCAGACAAGTTCTGGTAGTAAATTGTATTCGAAAAGAAATTGAACAATACGGTGTTATTAAACTGACTCAGAAAGGCCTTGATTATATTGCCAATCCGACTTCATTTATGATGACAGAAGATCATGTGTATTCGCAAGAGAACACTGCTGATATCATTACCAATGAAAAGAGTTCTGGTGCTGCTGCTGATGAGAATCTTGTAAAAATCTTAAAAGATCTACGAAAGAAAGTAGCAGTAAAAAATGGAGTTCCTCCATTTGCTGTTTTTCAAGACCCATCGTTAGACGACATGGCATTGAAATATCCAATTACCAAAGATGAGCTATCGAAAGTTCATGGAGTAGGTGAAGGGAAGGCACGAAAATTTGGAAAAGATTTTATTTCCTTAATTTCTCAATATGTCGACGAAAATGAAATTACCCGCCCAGATGACTTGATTGTAAAGAGTACAGGAGTTAATTCTGGATTGAAATTATACATCATTCAAAATACGGATCGTAAACTACCATTAATTGATATTGCTAAATCTAAAGGATTGGAAATGACTCAATTGATCAAAGAGATGGAAGTAATTATCTATTCAGGAACCAAGTTGAATATAAACTACTCCTTAGACGATCTCTTAGATGAAGAACAACAAGAAGAAATCTATGAATACTTTATGGAAGCTGAATCCGACAAAATTCAGGAAGCCTTAGATGAATTTGATGGCGATTATGACGAGGAAGAACTCCGACTGATGCGTATCAAGTTTATTAATGAAGTAGCGAATTAAACAACTAAAGCCGACTAATACTAGTCGGCTTTAGTTTTAATTATTTCCACTGGTTTCTTCTTTCTCAGGTTTATTAATGTTAAAAGAAATATTGATTCCGAAGCCAACCCAAAGTTTTCTGTTATAAATCCATTCGGTATTTTTATCACTCTGACCTAAAAAATCATAGCCGGTAAATACACCAATATTAATTTTTTCATTAAATCTAAACAATAAACCCGCGGACACTGTCAGTGCATTTGCTGTTCTAACAGAATCAACATTACTATTCTTATCACTTAAATTTATTTTTGTAATACCTAAACCAAAATTAGGTTCAAAAATCCACCTTTTCTCTAACCTTTTGTTTACTCGAAATGGAAAACCAATACTTAAGCCTATATTTAAATCTTGCTCAAAATCAAAATTCTTAACACGAATTTTAAAAGGAACAGAGTAAAAACCAGCAGTTACAGCCATCCATCTTTTGTAATATTTTTCAAAATACTTATCAAAATCATCTTCTTTTATATTAAAATAATTAAGAGCCACATTTTGTTTTCCATTCACTGGTGTGATGTTTCTATAGAATGTATTATTTAATAATTGATTACTAGACCCTAAACCTTCTTCTGTCCATTTCCAATATTGAATTGTGTAAAGCCTGTTTTCTTTATCATATTGCATTATGTTTATTTTCCATCCTGGTTGATGAATTAGTTTTTTAGGAATACTATCTCCCTTCCAATTTACAATGTAATCACTCTCAAAAGCTTGAGTGATAATATAATTTCCAGATTTCCCTTTTTTCTCATCACTCACTTGTGATTTTAAATAAGTAACACAAAATAATGTGAGAAATATTAATACAGTTTTTTTCATGACTTAGTTTTTAAATTATAAGTCAAACATAGAAATAGGAGCATAGTGATACTATCCCTACAAATAGGTAATTTTAGAACTGATACTTTTTTTCAATTGCATATTTAATCAGTTCATTGCCATTTGATAGTTGAAGTTTACGAATCATATTTTTGCGATGCGTATCTACCGTAGTTTTGGCTATAAACAATTCTTCTGCAATGTTTTTGGAGGTTTTGGCATTGGCAATGAGGTGTAGAATTTCTTTTTCGCGATTGGATAACACCACTTTATCCGTTTTACCAATAGTCACATTGTCTTCAATATAGTCGTTCATAAAGTTGAAGGCAACATTGGGGTCGAAGAACGTTTCTCCACCAGCCACAGTCACAATAGCTTTGGAGAGCATTTTAATTCCTGAGTTCTTTAAAATATACCCAGTAGCACCTGCATCCAACATTTGTTTGATCGCTTCCGGCTGATCAAACATAGTCATTGCTAAAACATGAATGTGTGGAAACTGTTTCTTGATTTGTCTTGTTGCTTGAATTCCATCTAGGATAGGCATTCGAATATCCGTAATGACCAACTTAGGTTGTTTTAAACTCACTAATTTCACTAAGTCCTCTCCGTTATTGACAGTCCCAATAAAATTGATATCCTCATCATATTCAAAGAAGGCTTTAATTCCATCGATAAGCATTTGGTGGTCTTCGGCAATTGCAATTGTAATCATGGGGTTTTGTTTTTCTTTTTAGCGATATAAAGTTAAGAAAGATATTTTGTTGTGTATTCCCTCAATGTAAGTATTTATATGATCAGTCATTGCGAGGACCAAAGGACGAAGCAATCTCTCTATTTTGAGTTTAATTAACGAGATTACTTCTCCCGCCTTATTGCGGGATCGTAAAGACATTTTATAGTTGCATTCTCTATTATATATCACCTCAGTGCCCGTTATCAGATTGGAACATTAATAATCACTGTAGTTCCCTTAGTAGGAGTAGAGTCGATGGTGAATGAACCTTGTAAATGTTCTACTCTAGTTTGTATAGAATGCAGGCCCATTCCCTTTTGAGAATTGACTTCAGAAACTATCATTCCTTTTCCGTTGTCTTCTAGTATGATGTTAATAGTTCCATCGTATTGAGAAATATTGATGGTTGCTTGATTTGCTTCAGCATGTTTGATAATATTGGTGACTAATTCTTGTATGATTCGAAACAAAGAAATCTCCAAGCTGTTGTCTAAACGTTTTTCTAGCCCGAAATCTACTACCTCAATTTGTATCGCATTGGCAGAAGATATTTTTCTGCCATTTGTTGTATCGCTACTAGTAATCCTTGATTCGCAATTACACCAGCATTCTTAGCATGGGCAATACTCCGTACTTTTAAGTAGGCCTCGTCAATCAAGCCTTCTGTTTTATCAAACAGGGCTTCTTGGTCCACTTTTTTCTTTTCTCTATTGATCCGTAAGTTCTCAAAATGCAACTTTAGTGTAGCAATCACAGATCCTAGGTTGTCATGCAAATCTTCGGCAACACGTTTACGTTCCTTTTCCTGTCCTTCTACCATGGCATTAATGGAAGTAATCTCTTGTTCTTTGATAAGGGTAAGGTTTTTTTGAGTTTCTAGTTCTTTTTCTTGGAGGGCTAGGAGGCGTTTTTTATTTGATCCTTGATATAAAGTATAACCTATTATAATTAG
>JAESUF010000092.1 GCA_016763215.1 Flavobacteriaceae bacterium | reverse complement strand
TCTCCGTCAAGAATAAACTATTTTGCCGTTGAAATTTTATTGACTCCTTTATCTACCATTATGCTATGTACTTTGATAGTCCCTGGTATTCCATTTCCATTTATCTTTACTAAATTGGTGACTAGCCTTCCACTTGTTATACTCATATCTTATTTTAATTTTCTTTCGTTATTATACTTGGGTTTTCGTTTCAAAATAAGTAAATGCGAATTCCAATGTTTCTAACAATACTTCATCCTCTTGAGACTTCAAATCTGATATCGAATATTTGATTGGATAGGCTTTATAGAACATCCATTTCATAATAATCTTCCCTTTTTCATTTATAAGATTCACAGCTACATCTTTTGTTTCTATAGTAGAAACACCATTTAAAGTGTCCGAACACCATTCTATGAGCTTAGATCCTGTAGGGGCAATTCCTCTTTTTAAAACTAAGTTTTGATTATTGCTCAGCGCTGGGAGTCGATACTTAAATCGGTTTTCCGCACCGCTTTCAACCTCCTCACCACCTTTTGATAGTCCAGATACTTCTTGAAACGCGACACTTTTTAATTCATCTCCTAAATCTACTTCAAAATAAAACTTTGGCTTCGGCCAATTTGCTCCTTCTGTGTTTCCATTATCTGTTGCCATATGTTATCTAAATTATGTATCAAATCTACTATTAAAATGGAAATCAAAATAAGGTGTAAATACCTATTTTATATCATTCTATATTTTCTTAAATTTAACAATTGCATTTTAACCAACTGGTTTTTAAATATCTGTATAAAAAGAAAGAGTAATTAAATCTTAAATAAAATGTCACCAACCAACAACAACTCGAATCAAAAATCTTGGCTCCAACTTATCCTTCAACAAATAGGTAAGTATTCTCTGTCTATTATCTTTATTGTAATAGTGTATTTAATGTTATGGATTGTTCCTCAAATTAATGATTTAATTATGGTTATTAATCAAGCTGAGACAGCTTGGATTGTGGTCCCTATTTTCTTTACTATACTTAGCGTATTTGCCTTTTTAATCAGTACTCTCAATGGATATATTTATCCAAAGATTCCCGATTATCTAATCCCTAAGTTAAATAATGAACAGATTGAATCTTATCATAAAGAACAACAATCTCTTTTCAGAACTCCTGAAGACGAAAAAGAAGTATTCCTTAAGCTTAAAAATAAAGACGACAACTCAATAGGTGATAGTGATTACGAAGAAAATTCGGAAGAATACATTCGTCGTATGTTTCCTAAAGTTCTTGGGACTATTTTAATTTTGATTACTGCTTTTGCCGTGAACAATACTTTTGAAAAGGTTTACGGAGGAGAATTGTTTTTCTTAGGAAACTCTGGATTGCTTGTTTTTATTGGAATTTTGTTTTTAATTCTCAATAAAAAAGTTGCAGAATTTTTACTGAGAATTTTTAACCCTATTCTTCAATTTAAATACTTCCCTTTAATTGTTGCTATTATTTGTATTGCAGTAATTACCACTTTTGGTTTTTTTAATCAAGGTGGATCAGAAAGAGATATTAGGTTTTTCTTTTACTCTCTATTGCTGTTAGCATTGTTCTTTTTAATCGTAACAACATCTTACAACAAGTATATATTAGATCTTAAAAAATATGCCTCTTCTGTAATCACAGTCATGACTATTCTAATATTTTTAGCATACATCTTTTTATTTATTTCCCCTTCTAGCTTAAAAATTGTTACTCCATTGTCTATTGTTTTAATTTGCATTGTAGGAGTGTATACTTTTTTAAATAGTATTAGATACCTCAATGCACGTTATAAAAGATTTCCTTCATTACCGTTTTTCTTAATCATACTTGCGATCCTTGCAATACGTACAACGAGTAAAGCTGACTTTCATCATTATGAAGCTAGCCATGTTGATACATCTATTGATGTTGACAGTCGTTTAGGATTCGATGAGTACATCACAGAATGGATTGCCAATCGCAAAAATGACATTTTAAGTAGCACTGAAGACAATCCATTTCCTATCATCTTAGTCTCTTCAGAAGGAGGAGGATCTAGAGCTGGTCTGTGGACCTTTTTAGTTCAGAGTTATTTATTTGACAAAAATCCTGACTATTTCAAAAAGTATTTATTTTCCTTGAGCGGTGCTTCTGGAGGCGGTGTAGGAAATAATATGTTCTACACACAAGCTTATGAGCTCTCAGAAAACCCCAATGCTACCTCTTTAACGTTTCCGGTAGGATCTGATGAACCTTTTAAATATAGAGCGAGTAAAATTTACAATGGAGATTATCTATCTTCTTCAGTAGCAAGTTTGTTAGGTAGAGATTCTTTTGTAAGTATTACAGGACTCTTTTCTACAAGTTTCCCAGATAGAGGTGCTTTGTTAGAAAATGAATGGGAGAAAGCATTTGCTGATGCTTTTAAAAGAAACGTTGACAACTCACTTGGTGGTGCGTATTTACAAATGATGCCACAAAAAGGAAAATACGATTATATCAGGCCTTTATTAGTTACCAGTGTCACACAATTACAAACGGGACAACGATTTATTATATCTCCTGTTAACATGAAGGAAGATTCTTTTAATATGGATGTTTTCCCAGATTTACTTGCTGAATATCCAAATAAAGAACAAATGATTAAGCGCTCAACAGCGATGTCATTAAATGCTAGATTTCCTTATTTGAGCCCAGTTGGTCGCGTTACCAAGGTTGGTCAATTTGGAGATGCAGGATATTATAACAATATTGGAGGTTCGGTTTCATTACGATTGGAAGCGGCTCTTTTTAAAGAGTTGGCAAAAGACTCTACCTTAACTGGTAAATATGTAATTAGACAACTGTCTGTCACTAATTATGTGGCTCCTTCAGAGTCCATTTCATATTCAAGTCAGTTAACAGCTCCTCTTAATATGTTTCTGAGCGCAGGTTTTGCACATCCTAAAGAATCAGAAAAATCATTTAATAATAAATATAGTATCGAATCAAAATTGACAAAAATTGTCAATCAAGATGGTGATTCAATTACTCCATTTATTCCACTGGGAAGATATTTATCTCGTACCGCAGTAAAATCTATGGAAATGAGGTTGAGTGAAATTCAAAAAGAGATCGACAAAGTGATTGAGGGAAATTAAAACTCCTACTATATACATGCAAAAAGAAAAGCCTCGTAATTATTACGAGGCTTTTCTTTATATAACAATGAGGTTATTTTTTACTTAGACTGGTATAAATAGTCTCTCTAATTTTCTCTTCTGTTATCCACCAACTAGAAGAGGCATATTCTTTTGTAATCTCTTTATTTGCTTTTACTTCTTCTAGTGATTTCCCTTTCTTGATTTCTGCCTCCACTCTAGTTCTTAACGTAGTTAACATAGTCAAATATGTTTTCAACTCTTTTCTTGAAGCCACATCTCCATGTCCTGGGATAATTTTTGTAGCATCATCAGTGATTAAAATCATTTTTTGAATCCCTTCTATATACCCGTCAATACTTCCTCCAGAAGTTAAATCTATATATGGGAACCCTGTTTGAAAATAACTATCTCCTGTGTGTAAGACATTGTTGTTTGCAAAATAAATTAGGGCGTCACCATCTGTATGTGCATTGTGTACATGAGTAACCAATACATCGTCATTATTAATATGAAATGATAGATCTTTACTAAACGTAATTACTGGCAATGCTACTTTAGGTGAAGCTGCCACAGTTCTTCCTCTTCTAGTGCTTTCTGTACTCATTCTCTTCCTTACATTGTCATGCGCAACAATTAAAGCTCCTTCATTTCCCATGTTTTCATTTCCACCTGTATGGTCTCCGTGCCAATGTGTATTGATCAAATAATCGACCTTCTTCGGTGTAATCTTTTTAATAGCCTCTAGAATTTTAGAAGTCAATGGAGCAAATTGATCATCTATCATATAGACGGCATCATCACCAATAAAAAGCCCGATGTTTCCTCCTTGACCTTTCAACATATAAATTTGATCTGTAATTTTAGTTGATGTAATTTTCACTTCGCTATTTTGAGCATTTATTGCTGTTGATAAAGAAATAAATGTGATGATTACAAGTAACTTTAGCCTATTCATTATTCTAATAAATTTGATAGTTAATTTTGATTTGTTAAACAAGATACAAACAATATCTTTACATAAAATATGTAAGCACCTTATGAATATTCTCATTGAGTCGATTAATCCTACTAATACCTTACAGATAATTCCACTTCTTCAAAAAATAAATCATAAAACACCTTTAGATTTATTAACGAATCGATTATTAGAAATGGCAAATCTTCCCCATTACGAGTGTATTGGACTCTATTTGGATGGTGAATTGGTCGGGATTTCAGGTTTATGGTATACCACAAGGCATTATATTGGTAAAACTGTAGAGCCAGATCATGTTGTAATTGATGAAAAATATCGGAACAAAGGTTTAGGGAAAAAATTCTTTCATTGGATACATGAATACACGCAATCTAAAGGTTGTGAGGCAATTGAATTAAACACTTTTGTAGAAAACAGAAAGTCTCACAGGTTCTATTACAATGAAGGATATGAAATCTTTGGATTCCATATGTTGAAAGTAATGAGAGCCGATAAAAAATTCTATTGATTTTTCTTTTTTTTCGTTGCCTAAATCAAAAATGATTTTATATTTGCATCGTCTATCAGCGAGAGTAGCTCAGTTGGTAGAGCGTCAGCCTTCCAAGCTGAATGTCGCCAGTTCGAACCTGGTCTCTCGCTCTAAAAGTCTTATCATATCGATAAGGCTTTTTTTATTTCTAATACTCTTCTTTACGGTAAAATACGATAAGAACCTTATCATCAGCCTAACCGAAAAAACCGAACCTTCTTTATCTGCAAAAAAATTAAGAAACTTAAATTTCTATACGTTCAACTTTTTTCCAAAAAACAGTAAAATCAAAATAGGTATTGATAATATGATTATCATCAATTGATTGATGATGAATATTTGAGGAAATATAATTAATATTAATGCAAACCCACCAATAGCACCCCCTAAATGTGCTGAATGTCCAATATTTCCCAATTGCTTTTTCATTCCATACATAGAATACAACAAATAAGCAACACCAAAAATATATCCAGGAATTGGAATGGGTATTAAAATGAGCATCAACTCCATTTCTGGATATAACATAATACAAGAATATACAATTCCTGATACTGCTCCTGATGCACCAATTGCACTATAGTATGGCTGCTTTTTATGATAATAAAGTGAATAAATACTTCCTGCTGCTAAACTTCCAAAGTAGATAATTAGAAAAGGAATATTTCCTAATTGCATCGCAACAATGTCACCAAATAGATATAATGCATACATATTAAAACCTAAATGAAGCCAATCTGCATGTAAAAATCCAGAGCTTATCATCCGTATTTTTTCACCGTTTAAAATTCGTGTAACTTGAAATTTAAATCGTTCAAAAAAGGCATAATCTTTAAACCCTTTTAAAGAAATTAACACAGTGATAACAATAAGTAATAATACAACAGGTTTTATATTTTCTAGCATATCACAAACATAACGAAAAGAGTAGACTCATCATATACAGTTACAAATTTTAATACGATATTTGTCTTTTAATTACAGAAAATGCATTTTCTAATCTTTGCGATAACCTATCCCATAATTTGGCTTTTATCACTTTTGCCAATGAGGTTATTGTATGCACTGTCAGACTTCTTTTATTGGGTGTTTTATATTGTTGGTTATAGAAAAGAAGTTGTTTTAGAGAACCTTACACTCGCTTTTCCAAACAAAGAGTTACATGAGTTAAAACAAATTAGAAAGAAATTTTTCCGTCACTTTACAGATGTGGTATTTGAAAGTATCAAACTCATAAGTATCTCAGAAAAGGAAATGTCAAAAAAGTATCGATTTACCAATACAGAATTAGTCCACAAACTAAACAAAGATGGTAAAAGCATCCTTCTCTTAGCTACTCACTATGCAAATCGGGAGTATTTAACAAGTTTTTCTCTCAACACAGATGTAACCTATTATGGTTCTTATATGAGAATTAATAATAAATATTTTGAAAAGTTGATCATAAAAATGAGGAGTAAATTTGGCATGACATCTATAAAATCAAAGCATGCTGTTAAAAATATTGTTTTAAATAATAGAGAAAACAATCAAGGAAATTACCTAATGATTAGCGACCAGTCTCCTCATCATGGAAAAATGCACTATTGGTCGGAATTCATGGGAGTAACTGTTCCTGTTTTAAATGGAGCTGAAATTCTTGCTAAAAAATATGATTTTGCTGTTGTAAATATTAATACGACTAAGATTAAAAGAGGGTATTATGAATCTGAGTTTAGTGTAATCACAGCCTCTTCTAAAGAATCTAAAAATGATCAAATTATAGAAACGTATTTACGTTCTATAGAAAAACACATTCGCAAAGAACCAGAGTACTATCTTTGGTCTCATAAACGTTTTAAGCATCGAGATAAAACCCCAAAAGGGTATCAAAAAAGAACATCTAGCATCTCTAATTCATCAAAATAAAACGAGTTTACAACAATCATATTTACAATTCATAAAAAATGCATTTATTAACTTTCATTTTAATTTACCCAATTGTCTGGCTACTTTCTTTATTACCTATGAGAGTGTTATACATTTTATCAGATACTCTTTATGGATTGCTCTACTACATTATTGGCTACCGAAAAGAGATTATTTTGAATAATCTACAGTTAGCTTTTCCAGAAAAAGACCTCTCTGAATTAAAAATGATTCGAAAGAAATTTTTTCGACACTTTACAGACCTTATTGTAGAAAGCGTGAAAGCCTTTACAATAAGTGAAAAGAATATTAAAAAACGATACCAGTACTTAAATCCAGAACTGATTGATGATCTTCATAAAAAGGAAAAAGTATTGCGCTTATTGGCGCACATCAAGCCAATTGGGAATGGTCTTTTGGAATTCCTCTGTTTGTAAATATTCAATGTTATGGAGCTTACACAAAAATTGCCAATAAATATTTTGGAAAAATAGTGAAGAAATCTAGGACAAAATTTGGTTTTACAGCGTATAAAACGTCACGAACGGTGAATGCAATGAAAGCTAATTTTGACAATAAAATTACAGGACTGTATTTGTTATTAAGTGATCAATCACCTGAAGTACGCAAAACACATTATTGGTCGGAGTTTCTGGGAATCAAAGTACCTATTCATACAGGTGCAGAAATGCTTTCCAAAAAGTTTGATATGGCTGTTGTGAACTACTCGGTTAGAAAAGTCAAAAGAGGTCATTTTGAAGTTACTTTCGAAACCATTACTGAAACCCCTAGAGCCTTTAAAGATTACGAAATCACTGATAAATACTTGACTATTACGGAACGAAATATTCACGCTCAGCCCGAATGCTATTTATGGTCACATAGACGTTTTAAACACAGAGATAAAGTGCCTAAAGAGTGGTTGTAAATTAGAAATGTAAAACCGAAAAATATCAAATGTGATTTATTAAAACTTCGCTTTTGCATTCATAGTTTTAAATTTTACATTTAGAATTTCACTCTTTACATCTAAATTGTGATTTAAAAAATCAGCTACCTTAAGCAATAAAAGTTAGGTTTAACAGCTAATGGCAAATGCAAATTTTGAAAATATATTTACTAGTTTAATGAAACAAAGTGAAAAATAATCAATCGCAAGTTATTACTACATTAACTCATTAATTGAAACCACTTAGAAACCAATTGTTTTTCTATAGGTTCTTCTGAGATATGTACATAATCATTTTTCTCTGTATCGTATCGGTAATCTGAAGCCCAGTCATCAATATTAGCGCATAATTCTTTTAATGCATTGCAAATAAATTCTACTTCCACATCTTTAATTGTAGGATGCAATGACAGACGAATCCAGCCTGGCTTTTCAGTAGAACAACCATCCAAAATTTGATCTTTAATTCTATTGGAAGTTTCTTGATCTACATTCAGTAAAAAGTGTCCGTAAGTCCCTGCGCACGAGCAACCTCCTCTCGTTTGAATTCCGAAGCGATCATTTAACAATTTTACAACCAAATTAAAGTGAACGCCTTCTAGATAAAAAGAAAAAATACTCAATCGTTCTTTGTGTTCAGGAGCTAAAATTCGAACATTGGGTAACGATTCTAACGTTTCAAACAATGGTACATTAATTTGCTCTTCTCTCTTTTTTATCATCTCAGTTCCCATTTGATCTTTCAATTGAACTGATAATGCTATTCTAATGGTCTGTAAAAACGCTGGGGTCCCTCCATCTTCTCGAGTTTCAACATCGTCAAAATAATCATGCCCTCCCCATGGATTCGTATAACTTACAGTTCCTCCTCCTGGATTATCTGGTACTAAATTTTTATATAATTTCTTATTAAAAATTAGCACCCCAGAGCTACCCGGTCCGCCTAAAAACTTATGTGGTGAGAAAAAGATGGCATCTAAATATTCACCTTCCCTTTTTGGGTGCATGTCTATGTCTACATAAGGTGCACAACAGGCAAAATCTACAAAACACAATCCATTGTATTGATGAATTAACTTTGCTATTTTATGATATTCTGTTTCAATTCCCGTTACATTAGAACAGGAAGTAATCGAAGCAATTTTCAATTTTCTATGGGCATGTTTTTTAATACATGCTTCAAACTCATGCAAACAAACCAACCCATTATCGTTGCATGGAACGACGACTACATCTGCAATGGTTTCTAACCATGAAGTTTGATTAGAATGGTGTTCCATATGGGAAATAAAAACAATCGGTTTAATTTCTTCTGGAATGTCTGTATACTCTTTCAAGTTTTCAGAAACTTTTAATCCTAGAATTCTCTGAAATTTATTGACAACACCTGTCATTCCAGAACCTTCAGTAATTAAAATATCATCAGAACTCGCATTCACATG
>JAESUF010000091.1 GCA_016763215.1 Flavobacteriaceae bacterium | reverse complement strand
TTTCCAACGAGCACCTCTCCATTTCTACAAGATGTTTGTTTGACGCCTAATGGAACCTATAATGATTTACAAATAGCAATTATTCCAATAGAACAAGCTAGACCCGGATTTGATACTCGTTATAAAATAATCTATGTCAATGTAGGAAATACAATACTTTCAGGGAATGTCAACTTAACCTATGAAGATAATGTCCTAGACTTTGTTGTAGCTGCTCCTAATGAAAATACTCAAAGTAATGGTGAGCTATCATGGTCATTTTCAAATTTGATCCCTTTTGATATAAAAGTGATTAATGTAACTATGAATCTCAATGCACCAACAGAAACCCCTCCTTTAAACGGAGGTGATGTTTTAACTTACAATGCCACGATAAGCCCAACAGCCGATGATGAAAATGTAACTGACAATAGTTTTAGTCTAAAACAAACCGTTGTCAATTCTTTAGACCCAAATGATAAAACTTGTTTAGAAGGTGATACTATAACTCCAGATCTAATTGGTGAATATGTACATTATTTAATTCGGTTTGAAAATACAGGCTCTGCAAGTGCCGTAAATATTGTGGTAAAAGATATCATTGACACCTCTAAGTTTGACATGTCTTCTTTTGTTCCAATGACTTCGAGTCACGAGTACATTGCCAGAATACAAAACGATAATGAGGTGGAATTCATTTTTGAAGGCATCGACTTACCTTTTGATGATGCTACGAATGATGGTTTTGTGATGTTTAAAATTAAGACACTTCCTTCTTTGGTGGTAGGTGACACTTTTGAAAATAGTGCTGAAATTTATTTTGATTTCAATTTCCCAATTATCACCAACACGGAACAAACTACAATTGATACAACCGCAGGAACCGATGATTTTTCATTGAATGCGAAGATTACTATTTTTCCAAATCCAACAGACAATCAGTTGCAAATTGAAAGCAAGCTAGAGTTTGACTCAATCATTATTTACGACTTAACTGGAAAAGAAATCAAACGAATTGTTTCTACAGTAAGTAAATTAACGCAACAGATTGATGTATCTACTTTAAAAAATGGAATCTATTATATTTCCATTCAATCGGGAACGTCAAAAACAGTAAAAAAATTCTTAAAAAAATAGTCTCTTAAAATATGTGCGGAATCACAAACAGGTAATACAAAATCAGTAATCCCACAGCGAGAACATTCAAAATAACTCCAGCTTTTACCATTTCCCTCACTTTCACATAGCCACTAGCAAAGACTATGGCATTTGGAGGTGTTGCCATTGGTAACATAAACGCACAGCTTGAGGCCATTGTTACGGGAATAAGTACATTGAGTAACGGAATATTTAATCCAATGGCTATTCCTGCAACCACAGGAGCTAATACAGCCACTAAGGCTACATTACTCATTAGTTCTGTCATAAACAGCATTAAAACAATTAGTAAACAAACAACAACGAACGGACTAAAGCCTCCGTTTTGTATCGATTCGGTAATTACATCAACCAAACCACTTGAAGCCATTCCTTTTGCCAAAGCCAAACCTCCTCCAAAAAGAATTAGAATTCCCCAAGCTAATTTGCTGGTATCATTCCAATGCAAAACAAAATTGCCTTTTTTAAAGTTCAATGGAATCGCAAATAAAGAAAGAGCTCCTATCAAACTTATAATGGTATCTGATAGTCTCAATCCTGGAAAGGCTTTGTTAATCAAGGTTCGGGTAACCCATAAGAAAACAGTGACCGAAAAAATGGTCAATACCCTTCTTTCTTGCTTGGTTATTTTTCCTAGTTTTTTTAACTCCTCAGAGATTACGTTTGCTGAAGTTGTAAACTGAATATCATTACACGGAAACATTAATTTCACCAACACCAGATAACATAAAGTCACCATGATAATCGAAAATGGCAATCCCATAGTCATCCATTTCAAAAAGGAGATTTCTATATTGTATTCATTTTCTAAGAGTCCTATCAATACCGAATTTGGAGGTGTCCCAATCACAGTTGCAATTCCTCCTGCATTTGCAGAAAAGGCAATTCCCAACATTACACTCAAGGCAAAATTTCGATCTCCTTTTGTAAACCCATCTTTATCATCAATCAGGAGTTTAATCACTGAAATTGCAATGGGTAACATCACTACTGTACTTGCCGTATTGCTAATCCACATACTCATAAAAGCCGTGGCAATCATAAATCCGAGAATTACTTTATTAGGCGTAGTTCCCGTCATTCGAATAATGGTTAAAGCAATCCGTTTGTGAAGATTGACTTTCTCCAAGGCTAGTGCCAAGATAAATCCACCAAAGAACAGAAAGATAATAGGGCTCCCATAAATAGCCCCTACGTCAGCCGCTGTCATCACTTTTAAAAGTGGAAATAAAATTAAAGGCAACAATGCCGTTACGGCAATATGAACGGCTTCTGTAATCCACCAAATCACCATCCATACGGCAACTGCAATCACAGCATCACCTGTTTCAGAAACTAGATGAAATGGTAAGTTCACAACAATAAAAAATAAAATGGGTGCTAAAAGTAAACCGATCTTTTTTGAAAGTGTCATGAATTGGATTTGAAGCTAAAGATAAAAAACCTTACTAGCAGTAAGGTTTTATCTTTTATAGATCATTTATTATTTTGTCTTATTCTTTTTGGCCTCTATTGTTGATGGCGCCCATTTTGTAAAGAAATCTAGCACCTTTTTTGTGCTATGCCCTTTTCCTTCTTCCAACTTAGCGCTGTCTTGTGTATGTACTATTTTACCATCTCCGTCTAGAACAATAAATACAGGAAATCCATATTTCTCTGGCCCACCTAGCTCTTTAAAAACTTCTTCATTCTTGTTTTCTGAGGAATAATTTAAGTGAACTGACACATAATTATCATCCAATGCTTTTTTTAATGTTGGGGTTGCTTTCACTTTCTTATCAAATAAGATACACCAACCACACCAATTCCCACCAGCTTGAATCATTACGTACTTCCCTTCTGCTTTTGCCTTTTTTACAGCTTTTGCTATCTCTGCTTTCGCATCTGCTTCTGGGTTGTACAAATTCACTTTTGCTTTCTGAGCCATTAGGGTAGAAACCGAAAAGCATACCAATAGTGCTAAAATTATTTTTCTCATTGTATGTGGACTTTATTTTCTAGCTAAAAGTACTGTATTTTTATTTTAATCAAAAAACCTCTCAGCTTGTACCGAACTTGTTTCAGTATCTGAGAGGCTTCATTGTAAATATATTTACATAGTTCTACCTATTAAAGTTTTTGAATGCCTATAGTTTTATCAATTTGACTATTTTTTTCTCGTCATCAAAAATTTGCACGAAATACACTCCTGCTTTTAACCCAGAAATATCTATGCTTTTTTGATTCTGCTTTTTAAGAACTACTCGCCCAGCCACATCTACTATTTGCACAACAATATTGTTTTGTGTGGTATTAGAAACTTGAATTCTATCTGTTGCTGGATTTGGGTATATAGAAAATTCTGTTAACTCTTCAACAGTAGTTGATAATGAACGAGCACATATATTTATATCTCCATTAATAACCCAACCATAATTATTAATTAAATCCTCTCTATCATAAAAACTATTACACCCCTCTAATCCATTTGCTCCCAGAGTAATATTGGTGATATTAAGTAATACCGCTTGATCTCTCCATGATTCTAACGTTTCATCATAATTCACTAGATCTAAATCACTATTATCAAGCATCCCTGTCATATTATTTATACTATCAATATCCCAATCAGCTAGACTCCGATTAAAGTCTCCAGCCCCAGAGAACATATGAGACATATTAGTTATCCCACTTACATCCCAATTACTAACATCTTGAGTTAAAACACTACAATCTCGAAACATTCCAGATAGATCAGTAATACCACCCGTTAAATCTGGTGCATCTGTATCGGTAACATCAAGTTGAGAACATCCATAAAAAGCATTTTCCATAGAAGACCAAACCATATCTCCCCAATCTACTATTTCTATAATTTTATCTTTATCACCAGTATTATTAAAATAGATTCTTGGAAAAACCCCTGTAATTGTTACAGTATAATCATCTACTAATGAATAAGTGTGTGAAGCATCTCCTGTATAAATAATAGTATCAGTAGATAAATCTCCCCAATCGACTGTATAACTGTAAGTCTCTCCAGAATATGTAGGAATATTTATACTTTCATTGGTACCTGTTGTTTCCCATTTAGTAACAAAAGTTCCAGAAGGCGGAGTACAAGCTTCTATTGTAGCACTAAACTCAGAACCTAATTTTGCATGAAACCCTGCTTTTAGTGTAATACTTGTCCCTGCTTTGTAATGAGCAACTCCTCCAGAATCAATAGTATTTTCAGCTGTAAGGATCGTTTCAGCGTGTTGGTTGTCTGTCTCTCCATTTAAAACATTAGAAGTAACGTCGATTGTCTCTGCATCACAAGTAGCTTGCCCTTGTACGTCATAAGAAGTGAACGCAAAAAAGAGCAGTAAAAAAGGTATTATTTTTTTCATCA
>JAESUF010000090.1 GCA_016763215.1 Flavobacteriaceae bacterium | reverse complement strand
TGAGGTGGTTTTTTTTGCCTTTTGTTTACTGTACGACTTCATTCTTCCCCTTAGATAAAGCATGGAGAGAAGAAAGAATCCATAATAATCAAAAACAACAAAGAGAAAGTCCAACAGAATTTGTTGGACTTTTTTGTTGGGCCTCATTTACTAAATGAGAATAATTATTAATTAGTATCTAGCTTTAATACTGAAAAATTAGCTGTTAGATAATCAAACCCTCGATGTGAGTCTCCTTTGCTATTATTAGTTGCGTGAATAGAAAAACCTCTAATAATCTGATCATTCCCATCTTTAACAGGAAAATCGACAGTAGCTGATCTGTTAAAACCAATGATTGGATCAATAGAAGAAATTGTTCCTCCATTACTAGCAAATGATTGTCCGAATTGTAGATTACTAAAATCTATTTTATGTGAACCTTCTTTGGAAGATTGAAGAATATTAACTTCTGGAGATAAATAAACTCCATCTTGAGATTTTAAAAGAACCTCTTGATGGTATACTACAAGATTGGATAATTTTTCATCTTTTACTGCTAGACCAAAGCCTGTAATAATTGCATTCTGAGGCGCCAAACAGAAAGATTGCCATTTCCGATTTTTATTTCCATTTCCAAAAAAGTAGTTATTATATTCATAGGTCTTTAAATTAAGAGTAACAACAACCATTCTCTTTATTCTCCCTTTTCTACTACCTTCTGTGTTTATATTAATTCCAACCCCTACAAGAACCTCATCAGTTTCCATATTCCAAGTGAATGTTTTCCTATTTCCTTCTTTATCCTTTACTTCCACATAATAATCTTCTCCTTCTTCTGCTCCAGGTGAATCTTCGTATGACATAGTACTTGTCTGGCTAGCCCCCTCACTAGGTGTCACAAAGCATAAACCCGTTAATTGATTGTATACATTTTCTAAATATGTTTTCGTTTCTGAAATATGACAAAGGTCAGAAACAAGACTAAGCCCTCCTTCAACAAAACCAATCATGGTTGCATTCTCTTGAATAGTTTTATACCAATTAGCATAATCTTCATTGGTTGGTGGATCTGATTCCATTAATTGAGAATTTGCGTCAACACTACCTCCTATAATAGTTAAGGAGCTATTTGCTTCAACATTCTTCGTATTAACCTTTTTTTTGAGTTCAAAAGATGTACTTCCTGAAACCTCTTGGTATTTACCTTTAGCTTTTAGTTCAAACTCTTCCATGCTCTTAAAATTTGATGCTGAACCGTACATACTATAACTGGTTTGTCCTCCACAATTTATTCCACTAATCAAATGTGTTCCCCATCGATCAAAAAAAGTTATTGCATTAGCTCCATCGTTATCAGGTTCTAACATCTCAAAATCTTCTTTTAGCTGTTCGCTAACTACAAAATTGGCCGATCCATCTTCACCGTTATAGATGTCTACATCACTACTATTAAACCCTAACGTATATGCTGTTCCTGTTTGAATACATGATGAATAATAATTTGAGTTCCCTACGGAAACCTCATTTCCATAGGAAGAGTTTAACGATCCCGAAAATAAGCCATAGCTCCCTTTAATATTAATAGAGGCTGCCAATTCAGAGGAATAATTTGATTCACTGTTTCCAGAGATCGCTGTTGAGAAACTTATTGGGCTAGGATTACTAGTAAAACTTACTCCTACAGGGAAAGTATATTCAGTTCCCAAATATTCTTCTGTATGTACATTTTCAGAATCTTTAGGTACTACCAAACCCACTCCAGTAGTAGCAGAATCCATAATAGAAGGATAACTTGAGTTAAGAACATTGAATCCTTGAAAAAGGATATTTATTCCATTTATTTCATTCATAATTTCTAAATTTTAATGATCTCTATCTACTCTATATGATTCGTTAAATCCTAATAAATGAATTTAGAATGCAGGTTTTTCGATTTCCACCTCTTATGGGTTTGTACAATTCCATAAAACAAAGTTGAGGCATCAGTTGGAAGGAAAAGAACCTATTTTCCCTAAAAAGTTATTTCTACCAACCCTTAAAAGGAAGAGGGTATACCCTTAATTTCTAGGTTGTATTCCATTGAAATTTTCAAATTGAAACATCAAAAACCCCTAAGAACAAGCACATTAAGAAGCAATAAAACAATTCAAGAAATTCTACTGAGCTTTTTTTGCAGCTAGATGTTGTACCTTCATTAACAGAAAACCAAATAAAATTTATAGTATGAACAAATCATTTTTTTACTGTATAACCATTGTTATGGCTTGCTGTATTTCTTGTAAAAAAACAATAGAAAAAGAGGTCTTGATTGTAAATAAATCTACAGTCACTGAATCAAATACTTCTGATTCATGTTTAACTTCTGATTATAAAATATATAAAGCAACAGCATTTATGTGGCAAAAAAGCTGGGCAAATGAACACAATAAAACAACATCACCAAAAATCAGATTTTCACTAGATAGTTTAGTGAAATTGCGAAACATGTCAACCGCTGCTGAAGGAGCACGACTTTATTACTGTTACTTAACAAAACAGATACCATTCCGTCTCTTGCTATGGTAAATATTGTGTCATGCCTAGATCAGTATGATTGTGAAGAGGAACAATGTGTTTTATTATCAGAAATTGGTACAGAAATAAAGGAATATTTTATAACATCAAAAAAATTTAAAACATACCAACAGCAATGGCAAGATTATGCAGATAGTAGAGAAGCTATTCATACTCCTGTTTATGCATATAATTATGAATGGGATGCTATTCTTGAAATGGTAAACAAAAAGTCATCTCTACCCGGGATTTGGATAAAATATGGTTTAAGAACTCTTTCTCCTAGTGATAATTATGATTTTGGGAAAGATGAAGGGGAGAAGATAGAAGGATATTCTATTACTGGAAGTATTGTATATTGTAATATCGCTTACGGTGATAATCCTGATAATTCTACCAAAGAATTTTTTAATTTTGCAAAACCATGCCCTAGGTACTGCAACTAGTCTCGTTCTAAAAATACCCATTGG
>JAESUF010000089.1 GCA_016763215.1 Flavobacteriaceae bacterium | reverse complement strand
AGCTGGTGGTGCAAAAGGAGCAGTAGTTACAGTTCCTTCAATCGTGAACCTACCGTACTTTACAACAGTACCTCACAATGCAATTCCTTTAGATGAAGCAACAGCGAATCAATTAAATGCTGGGTATGCACTTTACAATGGAAGTTTGCTTCCTGCAATTACCGGAGCAAATGCTTTATGGTCTCTTGGTTTAACACCAGAACAAATTGCTGCTGAAGTTGTTAAAAGAACAATTAGTTTTTCTGCTGGTCAAAACGCGGCAGTCATTATCGATGAAGATTTAACAAACTTGACGGGAATAAACCCACAGTTAGTTAGTATGAGACAGGCAACTGCCGATGATTTCTTAGTATTAACCAGCTCAAGTTTCTTAGGAACTACTGTTGGAGGAAATCCAGCATTAATAAATGGAGTTACTGTTCCTTTAGCTGATAACTGGGTATTAACTCCAGAAGAGCAAAATAATATTCAAACAGCTGTAGATGCATACAATGCAACTATTGTTTCTGTTGGATCAGCAAATGGATTGGCTGTGGTAGATTTAAACCAATTATTAAATGATGCAGCAGCTGGAGGTGCTCAATTTGATAATTTTACCATGACAACAAGCCTTGTTTTTGGAGGTTTGGTAAGTTTAGATGGAGTTCACTTAACCTCTAGAGGTTATGCTTTAATGGGAAATAAAATTTTAGAAGCAATAGACGCAACCTATGGGTCTAACTTTAAAGCTTCTGGGAATTTAGCCAAAGCAGCGAATTACCCAACAAATTATCCACCTGGAATTTAATTCAGAAAACTTTATAAAAAAAGCGGAGATTCTTAGAATCTCCGCTTTTTTATTGTGTTAAACTTTTTAGATAGTCAATCAGTGCTTTTAATTCTTTGGGTGGATTGTCATCATCAAAAGAGACGCTCGTGTATATTTTTCTTTGAGATTGAATTTCTAAAACTCCTAACAAAGCCCCATCAAATTGATGTCTCTTTGAAGGAGGTTCAATTTTATCAATAGTTGCCAAGTCTATGTTTTTTAGTAATTTATAAATGCTTTTGTAATTTTTCATAGAGAGGCTTTTTTTTAGCGTCTCTATGTTGTTTTTTAAATACCTTAAGCTTCCTTTTTCTAAGGTAATTTGAAAAGAACTCCCTCTTGTGATGGCTTTGTAATCAATTTTCTGGAAGGCAGTAAGTTCTTTTGGTGGTGGACACCCAAATAAAAACAACGAGCAGAAACATAGAAGAAGAAGTGTTTTTTTCATGATACTAATTTTAGTAAAGATAAAAAAAGGCGTCGAAATGACGCCTTTTAAGTTTTGTATGTTACTTACAAGTGGTTCGCTTTCAACAAAAGAAACTCTTCTTGTGGTCTAGTAGGAAGCAAAAAAGTATTTTTTATGAAAGCATTTTAATGGCTCTTTTTAAGCCATTTATAAAGATGTCGATTTCTTCTTTGGTATTGTAAAAAGCAAAAGAAGCTCTTATGGTGCCAGGAATTTTATAGAAATCCATGATCGGTTGTGCACAATGATGCCCTGTTCTAACCGCAACACCTAATTTGTCTAAAATAGAACCAATATCATAGGGGTGAATTCCATCTACATTAAAAGAGATAACGGATGTTTTATTGGAAGTTCCGTAAATTCTTAGCCCTTCAATTTGTTGCAATAGCTGTGTTCCATACTCCAGCAATTCGTTTTCATAGGCTGCAATGGCATCAAAACCAATCGCATTCATATAATCGATAGCTACCCCAAAAGCAATGCCCCCACAAATGTTGGGAGTTCCAGCTTCAAACTTATGTGGTAAACCAGCATAAGTGGTTTTCTCAAAAGTAACTGTTTCAATCATTTCACCACCGCCTTGATAAGGAGGTAATTTTTCTAACCATTCTTGTTTTCCGTATAAAAACCCCATTCCTGTTGGACCACAAACTTTATGAGCCGAAGCCACATAAAAATCGACATCCAAAGTTTGAAAATCTATTTTCATATGAGGAGCAGACTGTGCACCATCAATTAAAACAGCTGCGCCCACAGCATGTGCTTTTTGGATGATCTCTTCAACTGGATTAATCGTTCCTAATGCATTGGAAATATGATTACAAAACACCAGTTTCGTTTTGTTAGAAAGAAGGTCGTCATAGGCTTCCATCACCAAAGCGCCTTCCTCATTCATAGGAATAACTTTTAAGACGGCCCCAGTTCTTTCGCATAACATTTGCCAAGGAACGATGTTAGAATGATGTTCTAGTGCAGAAACAATTACCTCATCCCCTTCAGTAAGCAACGTAGAGAACCCTGAAGCCACCATGTTTATACTTTGGGTAGTTCCAGAGGTAAAAATCATTTCATACGCGTGTTTCGCGTTAAAATGCTTTTGAAGGATTATTCGAGCTTGTTCGTATTTGTCTGTTGCTTCTTGACTCAAAGCATGGACACCTCTGTGAATATTGGCATTGTAATTAGAATAATAATCAACAATAGCATCAATAACTACTTTGGGTGTTTGAGATGTTGCTGCATTGTCAAAATACACCAATGGATTTCCGTTTACTTCTCTTAGTAAAATGGGAAAATCTGCACGAATTTTTTCTACTGGAAACATCCTTCACGTTTTGTTTTACAAAGGTAGGGTTCGAAACGCATAACTTACAAAAAACCTGCGATTTAATTGCTATTTTTGTAAGAACCAAAAAACAGAACCTTGTGAAAATTTTCAAACGAATTCTTCTTCTTCTCGCAGTAACCGTCATTATTATTGTTGTCATTAATTATCCGAAATTGAATATTATTTCTGGGTATTCTGCCAAAAACATGAGTTCTTCTGTTTTCTTAGCAGAGAGAACAATGGCATTTACAGACAGTACTGATAACAATTTCTCACCGATTAATTTGGCGAAAGACAAGATTAATACGAAAGAAAAATATGCGAGTTCCTCTACCTTAGGATTATTGACAAGAAAAGCCGTGTATAGAGAAGGTTTGGGAAGTGTTTTGGTAACCAAAGGCTTTGATTTGAGTAAAAATCCGTTGGTACCGAAAAGGAGTATTGCTGACAATGTTACTCCTTACCCCTATGGTAATGGAATGCAAAAAGATTCTGTTTTTAGCAATGTGAATTACAACCAATTAAAGACAACAGTTTCTTCTCTTTTTGAAGAAGAATACGAAACACGAGCGGTTTTGGTTCTCTATAAAGATCAAATTATTGCAGAGCAGTATGGAAAAGGATTTACCAAAGATTCTAGAATTTTAGGCTGGTCTATGACCAAAAGTATTACGAGTACTATCTACGGAATTTTACAACACCAAGGAAAGATCAATGTACAAGACAAAGCACCCGTACCTGAATGGCAAAATGATAATCGAAAAGACATTACACTTCACAATCTGTTGCAGATGAATAGTGGATTGGAGTGGGATGAGAACTATGATAAGATTTCGGATGTAACCAAGATGTTATTTCTTGAGGAAGATATGACTGAAATGCAAAAGAACAAGCCCTTGGCTGGTACACCAAATGCTTCCTGGAATTATTCTTCAGGGACTTCTAATTTGTTATCAGGAATTTTACGCGATCAATTTAATTCTCAACAAGAATATTTAGATTATTGGTATACCGATTTAATTGACAAAATTGGAATGAATTCAATGGTGGTTGAAACTGATTTAGTGGGTCATTATGTGGCTTCTTCCTATGCTTGGGCAACATCAAGAGATTGGGGAAAATTTGGACTATTGTACCTACACAGAGGGAACTGGAATGGAGCACAGCTCTTTGCACCAGAATGGGTAGATTATGTGACAACACCAACGCCAACTTCTACGGGCGACTATGGTGCACAGTTTTGGTTAAATGCTGAAGGAGATATGAAAGATGTTCCAACCAATATGTTTTATGCAGATGGGTACCAAGGACAACGCGTATATATTCTTCCAGATCAAGAGTTAGTCATTGTTCGTTTTGGCTTAAAAAAATACAATGAGAATACTTTTTTGAAAGGAATAATCCAATCAATCCAATAAATCAATATTAAAATGAAAAAAGCAGTTTTAACAAGCCTATGTTTAATCGTTTCTTTTGTTGTTTTCGGGCAAAAAAAAGACAAAAAAATCAATACACTATCTGAACAAGTTGAAGAAAAAGTCATTGAATGGAGAAGGCATATTCATCAAAATCCAGAACTCTCAAATAGAGAGTTTAAAACAGCAAAGTATATAGAAGACCATTTGAGAAAATTAGGAATTTCTGTACAAACTGGAGTCGCAAAAACAGGGGTTGTTGGAATATTAAAAGGAAGAAAACCAGGAAAGGTCGTTGCATTAAGAGCAGATATGGATGCTTTACCTGTAACGGAAAGAAATAATTTACCCTTTAAATCTACAGTTACTTCTACCTATAATGGAAAAAATACGGGGGTAATGCATGCTTGTGGTCACGATTCTCATGTGGCTATTTTAATGGGGGTTGCAGAGGTACTATCGCAAATGAAGAATGAGATCCGTGGAACTGTAAAATTTATTTTTCAACCCGCTGAAGAAGGAGCTCCAAAAGGAGAACAAGGAGGGGCTAATTTGATGGTCAAAGAAGGGGTGTTAAAGAACCCAGATGTAGATGCTATTTTCGGATTGCATATTAGTTCTGGATTGGATGTTGGAAAAATCACGTACAAACCAGGAGGAATTATGGCTGCGTCTCAAGGGTATGAAATCAATGTTACCGGAAAACAAGCACATGGGTCTAGGCCTTGGGGAGGTGTTGATCCAATTGTAGCTTCTGCACAAATCATTAATGGATTACAAACGATTATTAGTAGAGAGTCTGAATTAACAAAAGAAGGAGCGGTAATTACTGTAGGAATGATTAATTCGGGAATTCGGGGAAACATCATTCCAGAAAAAGCTAAAATTATTGGGACCATTAGAACCTTGGATTATGACATGCAAAAGTTCATTAATAAGCGAATGAAAGAAATGGTGCCTGCTATTGCAAAAGCGTTTAGAGCAGAGGCTACAATAGAAATATCAAAAGGATACCCAATTACCTACAATCATTTAGGGTTAACAAGCCAGATGCTTCCTACACTTCAAAGAATAGCAAAAAAAGAGAATGTTATAGAGATTGATGCGATAACAGGCGCTGAAGATTTTGCTTTTTTCCAAAAGGAAATCCCAGGGTTGTATTTTTTTCTAGGCGGAAAATCATTAGCCGTAAACCAGCTGACGCAGGTGGACATCATACACCCAATTTTAAACTAGATGAAAGCGGTTTTCTTTTAGGAGTAAAAACGCTTACAGCTTTGGCATTGGATTATTTAGAGCAATAGCCTTAGAACCCATTTTTGAACGAGGTTCTGGATGTTGTAAAATAATTTATTGCTAACTACCTTGTGGCGGTAAAAAAATATTTTTCACTCTTAGAATTAACCCTTGTAAAATACTAAAAATAGCATCGGAGGAAAAACCACCAATCAAAGCCAAGACACTTTTGCTTAATAAAGTAGCGTTTTTTGGATCGGGATGGATATAAACAGATAGAATTTCTGACAAGAGTAAACCCGCAATAATCCCTAATAGAATTTGTGCAATATAGTTGACTGATTCTTCAGGAACCAAGGTGCTTTGTTCTACGGAAGTACTGATCTTTTTTAATAAATGAAACAAAACTCCCAAACCAGAAATAGAGGCTAAGTAACTCATGTTTAAGAATAATTTCATGCCGCTACCATTCAAAACTCCACCGTCAAGACTGCTGTTATTCACATCCTCAGATAAACCAATTGTTATCTAGGCGACTAAAAAGACAATGGCGAGTATAATTAAGTTCCGAACTAATGGAATTTTATTAAATAAAGATTTGTTTTTACCTCTGCTACGAACTTCACGTGTAAATTCAATAGATTTAGGGGTGGCTGGTGCTACGTTTATACACATTAAATTGTGTGCTTTGATGAGGTCGTCTATGTTATCGTTTTTTATTAAAGCATTTACATTGGTATCAATAGAGATTCCATTATGTGCAGCAAAAGAAATCATTTCATTTACTTCTAGACTTAATTCACTCACAACAGTTTGAGAAATTCCAGGAAGGTGTACCTCTTTTTTAGTTGCTTTGGGTTTCGCTACAGTTTTTGCTGGAGTTTCTTTTGGAGTTGGGGTTTCTTTTGGTGTTGGAGTTGTTGGGTTTGCCATAATAAATACATTTGTTCGTAAATGTAAGTACTATGTAAAACAAAAAAACAGGCATAATTACCTGTTTTTTAATCGAATATGTTATTTGGTTTTAAATATCGAAACCAATATTTACATTTAATTTATTGGCAATGAGCTTTGTAATTCGCTCTTTAACCTCTGGAATTTTTACACTTTCTAGTACTGTATTTGCAAAAGCATACATTAACAAGGCTCGAGCTTCTTTTTTAGGAATTCCTCTTTGTTGCATATAAAATAACGCCTGATTGTCTAATTGTCCAATGGTACAACCATGAGAACATTTTACATCATCAGCAAAAATTTCAAGCTGAGGTTTCGCATTAATTGTAGATCGATCGCTTACCAATACATTGTTATTTTGTTGATAAGCGCTGGTTTTTTGAGCTTCTTTTTCAACAATAATCTTTCCATTGAATACTCCAGTAGAACGCTCATCGAAAATTCCTTTATAATCTTGATGACTCTCACAATTAGGTTCTATATGATGCACTAATGTATGGTGATCTACATGTTGTTTTCCTTCAATAATCGTAATTCCTTTTAAGATAGAATTGATGTGTTCTCCTTTTTGAAAGAAATTTAAATTGTTTCTAGTAATGTTTCCTCCAAAAGAGAAGGTGTGTATAGAAACCGTACTTTCAGACTGCTGTTCTATGTAAGTATTGTCTACTAGAGAAGCATTTCTATGATCGTTCTGAATTTTATAATAATCTACTGTCGCATGTCTATCGGCAAAAATTTCAGTAACAACATTTGTCAATACTGGGTTTTTTGTTAAGCTCTGATGACGTTCAATAATTTGTACATGAGCATTTTGATCTACTACAATTAAATTTCTAGGTTGTACCATAGTAGCTGTTTCTGAACCTGTAGTAAAGTTGATAATCTGTATCGGTTTTTGAACTTCAATATTCTTTGGAATATGAATAAATGCTCCTTCTTTTGTGAAGGCTGTATTTAACGAAGTCAAATTATCTTGTTTTGCTGCTTTGTTGAAATAGTTTTCAATAATAGGCTTGTAACATGACTTGGTTAATGCCGAAGACATTAAACAAACATCTACTTTATCGTGTGTGGTTTCTGATAAAAAAGAACTGTATTTTCCGTCGATAAAAACTATTTTATAAGAGTCTATATCGTGAATAAAATACTTTTTTACATCCGTTAGTTCTAACGCAATTTCATGATTAGGAAAGATGCTATAATCTTCTTTTAAAATAGCATTTAATGAGGTGTATTTCCAAGCTTCCAGCTTTTTAGAAGGAAAGCCTAACTCTTCAAAGGTTTGAAATGCTTTTGTGCGAATTTCATGTACATCAGAATTGATGTTCACACCTTCTTCAAAAGCAACATAGGAAGAGACCAATTTTTCTTTTAATTCCATTGATTAAGTCTTTAAAGACGAAAGCAAAAAAGGGATCTAATGAGAGTAAGACCTTTCAGCTTTTACCTTTTTACTTTTAACTAATTAATTCTTCTTTAATCCAGTCATACCCTTTTTCCTCTAGCTCTAAAGCTAAAGAAGCATCACCAGTCTTTACAATTTTACCATCATATAGCACGTGTACAAAATCTGGAACGATGTAATCTAACAAACGTTGATAGTGCGTAATCACAATCACAGCGTTATCTTTCGTTTTTAATTTGTTTACTCCATTTGCAACAATCCGTATAGCATCAATATCCAATCCAGAATCGGTTTCATCTAAGATGGCCAATTTTGGTTCTAACATGGCCATTTGAAAAATCTCATTACGCTTCTTCTCTCCTCCAGAAAATCCTTCATTTAAAGAACGTGATAAGAATTTACGATCAATCTCTAACAATTCAGATTTCTCACGAATCATCTTCAACATGTCTTTTGCAGGCATGTCTTCCAAACCTTTGGCTTTACGAGATTCGTTGATGGCAGTTTTTATAAAGTTGGTTACGGAAACACCAGGAATCTCAACAGGATATTGAAAGGATAAAAAGATACCATTATGCGCTCTCTCCTCAGGAGCTAATTCGCTAATGTCTTCACCATCTAACTCAATAGATCCTTTGGTAACTTGATATTCGTCTTTTCCAGCAATAATAGAAGCTAACGTACTTTTACCAGCTCCATTAGGGCCCATAATTGCATGAATTTCTCCAGCTTTTACTTCTAAACTTAAGCCTTTTAAAATGGCTTTATCCTCTACATTAGCATGTAAGTTTTCAACTTTTAACATGGTTTCTTTTTATTTTTGATTAACTAATTTTTTGATGCGAATAAGGTCAGAAGGCGAATGTTGAATAAACACATTGGCATTCTTTTCTTTTGCAAAAGCTTCAAACCGGTCCATACTTTCTAATGTTTGTTCAACATTGTAATTGAAAGATGGGACACCTCTGCTAGTTCTATTTTCTTCAAAGTGATACAAGTCACCTGTTAATAAGATGGGCTGCTCTAAACCTAGATCAATGTATAGTACTTGATGTCCGACTGTATGACCTGGCATCGATTTAATAACAACAGTTCCATCTCCAAAAACATCGTAATCTCCGTTTAACTTTTGAACCTTAAGTAACTCTTTTACAGCAGGGTTTTTCACTTTTGCTGAATCTCCCGCTACTGAATTGTATTCGTTTTCTTGCACTAACCATGTAGCATCTTTCATGCGGTTTGCATGTCCGGTATGATCAAAATGAGAGTGAGACATTGCAAAGTACTTGAAGTCTTCTATTTTGAAACCAATGCTCGCTAATTGATGTACCAAAGAATCGGGTCTGCGAACTGTAAACGCACCATCACCGGGAGTAACAGGTTCTGGTAATACTAATTGCTCAGGCAAACCAGCATCCCACATTAAGTTTCCTTTTGGGTGTGAGATTACATAGTAGGCATCTGTAAATTGTTTGGTCTGACCCGTATAGGTTGTGTCTTGAGAAAACAACTCTAATTTATTGACCAAGATAGAACCTCCCTCTAAAGCGTATAGCTTTACTTCGGGTTTTTTAGGTGCTTCTTTTTTCTCTGTATTTTTACAGCTAACAACACTGATTGCTATAGCGATATAAAGTAATTTTCTCATTTTTAATGGATACATGTTTAAGTTAAAGCATTGTTATATTAACCAACACTTCCTTCTAGGCTGATTTCTAATAACTTTTGCGCTTCTACAGCAAACTCCATAGGAAGTTTGTTTAAGACTTCTTTACTGAACCCGTTTACAATTAAAGCAATTGCCTTTTCAGTGTCTATACCACGTTGGTTGCAATAAAACAATTGTTCTTCACCAATTTTACTTGTGGTGGCTTCGTGCTCTACTTGCGCAGTTTTATTTTTCACTTCTATATAAGGAAACGTGTGTGCTCCACAAGCATTCCCCATTAACAAACTATCACATTGTGAGAAGTTTCTTGCATTCTCAGCACGAGAATTGATTTGCACCAACCCTCTATAGCTATTTTGTGATTGTCCAGCTGAAATACCTTTTGAAATGATGGTTGACTTCGTGTTTTTTCCCAAGTGAATCATTTTGGTTCCCGTATCGGCTTGTTGGAAATTGTTCGTTACTGCAATTGAATAAAATTCACCCACAGAATTGTT